>NZ_JBXWQU010000015.1:0-2084 GCF_059612545.1 Ruegeria sp. SAZD011
AAACCTTCTTCTCAGCCATCGCTCTCGCCGCAACCGTTTTGTTCTGGCTATGAAAAAGAACGAGTCTGGAGCCTAAGCAGTATCCGGGCACACCTTGCGGATTTCTACAGCCACACGGGTCGCCCATCAATTGATCCTGAACTGCTGATTCGGATGCTATTGGTTGGGTACTGCTTCGGCATTCGGTCAGAACGACGGCTCTGCGAAGAGGTGCACCTCAACCTGGCGTACCGCTGGTTTTGCCGCCTCGACCTAACGGATCGCATCCCGGACCATTCGACCTTTTCAAAGAACCGCCACGGTCGCTTTCGCGAGAGTGACTTGTTGCGCCACGTGTTTGAGACGACTGTCGCGCGTTGCATCGCGGAAGGGTTGGTGGTCATGGCTTCGCCGTCGATGCCAGCTTGATCAGTGCCGATGTTCAAAAGCAGAACTCGAGCAATCCCGAGGACTGACCGCATCGGGGATGCGGATATTGGTCAGGATCGCATGGCGCTCCTGGTCGAAGAGCCCGCCATTGTAGGGTGGCAAGCCGATCGAGGCGTCTCCCTGGTCAATCGCGATGAAGAGATCGGCCATCGCGCCCCAATAGCGCGCGGCTGTCTCCGAGAAGACATCGTTCTTGTCTTTGCGCTCTTTGACATCGAGGCGCACCTTGTTGCGCAGCCCGTAATCGTCATAGCGCGCGTCCTTGTCCTCGGCCAGTTTCGAGGACCTGGGAATGCGCGAGAGCTGCGCCTCAAGCCAAGGCTTGAAGGCGGTAACGATGGGGGCCGAGAACTCTTTCCGGGCCGCGAGACGCAGATCCGGCGCGGCGCCGCGAACGCGCTTCTCGATGGCGTAGAGTTGGGCGATCTGGCGCAGGGCCTCCTAGGCGATCGGCGAGCCGTCCTTTTCCAGGCGCTTCACGAACCGACGGCGCGCATGGGTCCAGCAATGCACGAGCGTCCACGGCCCCTCGACGCGGTCGACCCCGGTGAGCTTGTCATAGACCTCATAGCCGTCGCATTGCACGAACTGCCCGCGATAACCCTCGAGGAAACGGAGCGCATGCACGGCGCCCCTGCCGGGCGCATAGTGGAACATCACGACCGGCGGGCCGGCACCGCCATGCCCGCGATCGTCAGAGACGATCGCCCAGAAGTAGCCAGTCTTTGTCTTTCTCCGCCCGGGATCGAGCACCGGGGCGCGGGTCTCATCCATGAAGATCCGATCTGCGGACTTCAGCCGCTCCCGGAGATGATCGACGATCGGGCGCAGGTGGAAACATGCGCGTCCGACCCAGTTGCCGAGCGTCGCCCGGTCCAGCTTTATCCCCTGCCGGGCGTAGATCTCAGCCTGGCGGTAAAATGGCAGGTGGTCGCCGAACTTCGCCACCATGACCTGCGCGACCAGCGCCTCGGTGGGCAGGCCGCCGGGCACCACGTGCTCCGGCGCATAGGCCTGCACCACCGCGCCGGAGCAGCGCCGGCAGGCGTATTTCGGACGGCGGGTGACCAGAACGCGCAATTGGGCCGGCACGACATCGAGGCGTTCGGATATGTCCTCGCCGATCCTCGTCATCTCGCCACAGCCGCAGGGGCAGAGCGTGGTCTCGGGCTCGATGATCCGCTCGATGCGGGGCAGATGCTTTGGGAGATGTCCGCGGTTGCGCCCGGGGGTGGCAGGGTTCGCAGAGCCTTGCCCTTTCAGCGCCCGCTGGGCCTTCTCCTGCGCGGCCTCGAGCACGCCTTGCGCAATCTCGACATCCTCGAGCGGCAGATTGAACTGTTCCGGGTCGAGCTTTTCCGACCGCGGCCCAAACTTTTCCCGGCGCAGTTCGCTGACGATGATTTCAAGCCGCCGCTGCGCCTCGACCGCATCCGCCAGCGCCGCCTCGGTCTGGGCCAGGCGGGCCTTCAGGCGGACGTTCTCTTCGGTCAGGACCGCATCGGTCATGTCCGCGATCAAGCACAAGGACGGGGGACCCGCCATTGCCAAAGAGCGGCCGAGTCATTCTGCCGCAGCTAGAGCGTGTCGCGTTTAATCGGTTCTGTACCCTGTGGCCTGGAAGAAGTTGTAGCATTCCTCATCGGTGAACAGGT
>NZ_JBXWQU010000016.1:0-149440 GCF_059612545.1 Ruegeria sp. SAZD011
CTGCTGGATTACGACCAGGTCGAGGCGCTGGCCAAGGAACACCGGCCCAAGCTGATCATCGCCGGCGGCTCGGCCATACCGCGCCAGATCGATTTTGCCCGGATGCGGGAAATTGCGGATATGGTCGGGGCCTACCTCCATGTCGATATGGCGCATTTCGCCGGTCTGGTTGCGGCGGGCGAGCATCCCAGCCCCTTCCCGCACGCGCATGTGGCCACCACGACCACGCACAAGACCCTGCGCGGGCCCCGTGGCGGTATGATCCTCACCAATGATGAAGATATTGCTAAGAAAGTGAATTCGGCGATCTTCCCCGGCATCCAGGGCGGCCCGCTGATGCATGTGATCGCGGCCAAGGCGGTGGCTTTTGGCGAGGCGTTGCGGCCTGAATTCAAGTCGTATATTCAACAGGTTATCGCCAATGCCCAAGCCCTGAGCGAACAGCTGATCAAGGGCGGTCTGGACACGGTGACCCATGGCACCGACACCCATGTGGTGCTGGTCGACCTGCGGCCCAAGGGGGTCAAGGGCAACGCCACCGAAAAGGCTCTGGGCCGCGCGCATATCACCTGCAACAAGAACGGCGTGCCGTTTGATCCGGAAAAGCCGACGGTGACCAGCGGCATCCGCCTGGGCAGCCCGGCGGGCACCACGCGCGGCTTCGGCGAGGCCGAATTCCGCCAGATCGCCGACTGGATCATCGAGGTGGTCGATGGCCTGGCCGCCAATGGCGAAGACGCCAACGGCGCCGTCGAGGACAAGGTCAAGGCCCAGGTCGCAGACCTCTGCGCCAAATTCCCGATCTATCCAAACCTTTGATAAATCAAAGCGTTTTGAGTTGACACCGCACCTGCCACCGGACACTCCGGTGGCAGGTTGCCGCTCCGGCCACCACCGGAATGGGATGTCGCTGCCGACAGCCTCCTCACGTCCTTCCTGTGACTGATCGAGACAGGACCAATCCTGCGCGCACCGTCACCGTGACACCGGCGCCGCGTGACAGCACGAAGGCCGCTCGGGCAAAGGGACGCTCCCGCGTCAGATAAGCCGGCGCCAGGCCAGAAATGCCAGCAACAACGCGGCAAAGACCAGCAGGTTGAAGACCAGCCCGCCCAACATGCCCAGCCACCAGCCCTTGCGCCGGTCGGCCAGGTCGATGCCGCGCAGATGCGCCTGCACCTCGCGTGCAGCGGCACTCAACGAAGGGGCGTTCAACGTCATCCGCAATCGCGGATGCGCCATCATCGGCTCGACCCGGGCCAGTTCCATCGCACGGCGATAGATACGACGCGGCAGTCGGTGCTTGGCCCGTCTGAGCGCGAGGCGGAGCGATTTTCCATGCACCCCAAGCCGCGTCCGCAGCAACGCGACGGTCACGGCAATCTGGTCTTCGATCCGGTCGCTATCGGTCATGGCTGTCATACCCCCGGCGGGCACCATATCGCGCGGTCCGGGCAGGCTCAATGGGGCTGGCGGGGGCGATCGCGTCAGGTTATCAGGACGGCATGCTGACCACGATCCTGCATGGCACCCCGACCGACACCCCACCCCTTGTCATCGCCCATGGGCTCTATGGCTCTGGCCGCAACTGGGGGGTGATCGCCCGGCGACTTGCCGATGAACGGCAGGTGATCGCCGTCGACATGCGCAACCACGGGCACAGCCCCTGGGCCGAGCCACACGACTATCCCGCGATGGCCGCCGATCTGGCCGAAGTGATCGAAGCCCATGGCGGTCGCGCCGACTTGCTGGGCCATTCGATGGGGGGCAAGGCGGCGATGATGCTGGCGCTCACCCACGGGCACCTGCTGCGCCGCCTGGTGGTCGCGGATATCGCCCCGGTGACTTATACCCACAGCCAGATGCCCTTCATCGCAGCGATGCGCGGCATCGACCTGAGCCGGGTCGAGCGCCGCTCGGATGCCGAAGAAATGCTGGCGGCGCAAGGGGTCGAGAAAGCGTTGCAAAGCTTCTTTACCCAGTCGCTTGATCTGCCCGGCAAGCGGTGGCGGTTGAATCTCGACGGATTGGCAGCGAACATGCCCGCGATCATGTCCTTCCCCGACATATCAGCACATTGGGACGGACCGACTCTGTTCCTGACCGGCAGCATATCGGATTATGTGCGCGCCGAGCATCGCCCGCTGATCCGAGATCTGTTCCCCGCCGCCCGTTTTGCCAAGATACCGGGCGCGGGTCATTGGTTACACGCCGACAAACCCCGCGAATTCGAAGCGGCGGTGCGTGTCTTTCTGA
The DNA here is from genome assembly GCF_059612545.1 of Ruegeria sp. SAZD011. Classification (NCBI taxonomy): domain Bacteria; kingdom Pseudomonadati; phylum Pseudomonadota; class Alphaproteobacteria; order Rhodobacterales; family Roseobacteraceae; genus Ruegeria; species Ruegeria sp. SAZD011. The sequence continues at coordinate 2,257 of NZ_JBXWQU010000016.1, forward strand.
ATGCCTGAGCCTCTGACTCTGCACCTGCCGTGCGTCCGGGACGCCTCCGGCGGGAGTATTTCAGACCAGAAAGAAGCCCCGGTCTTCTTCATTTCGCCGAAAATACTCCGGTAGGCCTCTAGGCTTCTTCGTCGTAGAGCCGCCGCGCCAAAATCCAACTGACTGGCGCCGCGACGATAAAACCTGTCACCGCCGCCGCCAGAATAGCCTTGAGTGAAACCAAGCCCGCCGTGAGCACCGCAATCACCGCAGTGCCCGCCAGCGCGGTCGAGATCAGACTGTAAAGAATCGAAGCAAGGCGCATCATGGCCGGACCTCCTGATATGGCTGCGCGTCCGACCATAATATTAAATTATCGGAATGTGTTTGACTTTGACCTGGATCACATGCCGGGATCGACCGGTTCGATCCGCTCGCCGGTCCAGTCCGCAAGACCACCGAGATTGTAGACCTCGTCATAACCCATGTCCTTGAGCAGTTTACCCGCCAGCGCCGCGCGCCCGCCCGAAGCGCAATGCAACACGATCACCCGATCCTTGCGCAGTTCCGGGTCGTGAAACGGCGTGTCCGGATCAGCGCGGAATTCCAGCATGCCGCGCGGGATGTGATGGGCTCCGCTGGCACGGCCGGCGCGTTCCAGCTCGGGCGTGTCGCGCAGGTCGAGCAGCAGCGCGCCCTCGGCCACCAGTTGCTGGGCGCGGGCGCCGTCGATACGCGGCACCGCCGCATTTGCCGCCGCCATCATGTCCTTGACCGTCAAAACCATCTTGCGTGTCTCCTGTTTCGTTTCGCGCAGGCTAACATGCGTGTTTCGGAAAGTGTAAGACACGATTTTCCGCGGGCGGCCTCTCACCGCCCGCGCAAGGCTTTCAGCCCGCCTGATACTGCGGGGTCGAGGCCAGGAAGCGACCATAGGCCCGCGCATCGGGATAAGAGAATTGCTCGGCCAGCGGGTTGGCGCGCTTGCGCACCCCTGCCCCCATATCGGCCAGCAATTCGTCGAAATGCTTGAAGTGGAACGGCGCAGAGCACAGCCCGCCATAGACCTGGGCGGCGGGGCGTTCCTTGCGTCTCCAGTTCAGCATCATCTCGATATTGGCGTTCATCTCCTTCGCGCTCGGCTGATGGGCCAGTTGACCATCGGCAAAGCGGACCAGCCAATTGGCGATCATCTCGGCCGACAAGATGGTGCAGAAGGACGAGTTGAAGCCGACAAAGCCCATATCGGGCAGGTCCGGATTCACCGCCAGGCGATAGACGCGGTACTGGCCATCCGCCTCGATCAGCTTGTCGCGGTATTCCTGCGCCAAATAGGGAATGCCCAGTTTCCAACCCACCGCCAGCACCGACAGGTCACAGGGCACCCGGTCGCCAGTAGTCAGCACCACATGGCCGTCCTCGTAACGGTCATAGGTGCCCTGGATCGGCTTGACGGTCCCGTCCCGGAAGCTTTCGAACAGGCCTGGCGTCACGATCGGCAGAGAGCACGAGGCCTCCTTTTCGATCGGGGTGTCGGGCATCATGTTCCATTTCTTCAGGCCCAGTTGCGCCTTGAGCAGGGTTTCCAGCCCGCGGAAATTGGCCCAGACCAGCGGTTTCAGCAGCGCGGCGATCACCCGTTGCAGGGGGGATTTGCCCCATTGGTTGAACTGCTGTTCCTGCGCGCGCATGTAGAGCAGCCGCTTGAAATTGATGCCGCCAACGAAATAGGGCACCCGCCAGACATTCTCGCGATAGACCATGGTGACCGATTTCGCGCCGTTGCGCGCCGCGTTCACCACGATGTCGGTGGCCGATTTCGAGCCGCCCAGCACCACCACATGTTTGCCGCGCGCCATTTCGCTGTCGGTATATTCCGACGAGTGGATCACCCTGCCGCCGCCGGCGACAAACCCCTCCTGCCCGGGATGGGTCAGGATGTTCTTGTCGGAAAACTGGCCGGTGCAGATGGCCACAAAGTCGAAATCCTCCTTGCGCACCCGGCCTGCCGCCTCGATCGTCAGGGTCCAGCCGGGTTGCCCATCGGCGCGCCGGTCCATCGACAGGATATTGGTGTTGAGCTGAAAGAGCCGAGGCAGATTGTGCTTGTTGGCATAGGAATGCAGATAGGCATGCACCTGCGGCCCCTTGGGCCATTCGGGGTAATCGTCGGGCATCGGCAGATCGGTATAGCAATACAGATCCTTGGGGCTTTGCGTCTGTACGTCGGGGTACGAGCGCGACAACTCCCACACGCCGCCGAAATCGTGGCTGCGTTCGAACCCGGTGACCCGGTGCCCGCGCTCGTCAAAGGCCTTTGCCGCGGCAAGACCCGACACCCCGCCACCGATGACGGCGACGTTCTTGCGTTTTACCATGATATGTCCCCCGCCTTACTGGGCGTCCGGGGGCGGCAGGAAATCGACCTCGTGCAGGGCCGAGATACGCACCAGCTCGGCCGGGTCGGTCACGCCATCGAGCGCCTTGAACAGATCGAAGAGCTTGCGCGAGGGCGCCACCCCAAAGACACAGGTCGCACCCGCGCCCGAGCGGTTGAACACCGCATGCGCCACCCCCTTGGGCATCCGGACCACATCGCCTGGCCCCGCCTTGTTGGCGGTCACGTTACCGGTCTCGAACCCGAAATCCACCTCGAGATTGCCACTCAGCACCAGGATCCATTCATCCTGGGTCGGGTGCACATGCGGCGGCACAAAGGTGTCCGCCGGCACCTCGGCATGCCACATGAACACGTTGTCGCTATGCAGTTTCGGGGTATAGACCTGCCCGACCACGTTCCAGGCCAGCCCCTCGAGACCGGCATCGGTGGCGGTGATTCCCGCGTCCATCTGCATTTCGTTCCTCCTCCTGTTGGGTAATTATCCCGCAAGCCTAGGAAGGCGCGGGCGGCGCGAATATCCGAAAAGCGAAATTTTCGCCTCATCTTTGCGGTCCGGATGCAGGAATTGCTTTGTGATCAGGGCGCGGGGCCGCATGCTGACCCCATGCAGAACAAGCCCGATACCACCCCCCTGTCGCGGTTCCGCCAGTTCCGGACACCGGATCTGGACGAGGCACGGGCGCTGGTCGCACGCAATTTCTGCGGTCACCGGCTGGAGCGGCAGGCGCGCGAGGATGCCTTTGACGCCTGCCAGCATCGGGCGGGTGGCAACGGGCTCTTCTACAACTACATCCGCTATGGCGCCGATGTGGAAATCGAACCCGGAGAGCTGGGATCCTTTTACCTGATCCAGGTGCCGATCCGGGGACAGGCCCTGATCCGTAACGGCAGGACCGAGGTCGAGACCGGCAGCGCCATCGCCTCGGTTCTCAATCCCGACCGCCATACGCGGATGCGCTGGCTGGGCGGCTGCGAACAGGTGCTGCTACAGATCGACCGCAACCGGCTGACCGCCGTCGCGGAAACCCTGACCGGCACCGCCTTGCAATCCCCCGTCCGGTTCGACCCGCAGATCGACCGCGCCCGCCCCGAGATGCAGCGCTGGCTTGCGCTGTTCCGGCGGGCGGTGTCGGCGGTGGATCATGGCGCATTGCTTGATCCCGAACAGGCGCTCAGCCGCGCCCTGGTCGAGGACGAATTGATCGCGGGGTTCCTAAGGGCGCAGCCCTCGTCCATCGCGCCGCTGCTGGAGCGGCCCGAAACCGGGCCGCTGTCCCCGCATGTGCGCCGGGCACGCGATTTCATGCAGGCACATCTGGCCGAGCCGCTGACCCTGAGCCAGATCGCCACCGCCGCCGGCACCTCGCCGCGCAATCTGCAACTGGGGTTCAGCCAGCTGCTCGAGATGACGCCGCTGGCCTATCTGAGGGTGCTGCGGCTGAACTATGCCCGCTATCTGCTGTGCGAAAGCCCGCCGCAGGTCACCATCGCCTCGATCGCGGGGGCCGCCGGGTTCAGCCATCTGGGCCGGTTCTCGGCCCAATATGCCGCCCGGTTCGGCGAAGGGCCCAGCCAGACCCGCAAACAGCGCTATCTGATCTGAGCGCCTCAGTCGCAGGCGGCGGTCACGATGATCTCGACCTTGAGCGTATCGCGCGCCAGACGCGCCTCGCCGCAGGCGCGCGCAGGCGCGTGACCCGCAGGCACCCAGGCATCCCAAACCGCGTTCATCTCGGCGAAATCGGCCATGTCGGCCAGCCAGACGATGGCCTGAAGGATGCGGGTGTTGTCCGACCCGGCCTCGGCCAGCAGCGCATCGACGCGCGCCAGACAATCGCGGGTCTGCTCGGCCACGCTGTCGCCGCTGCCGACCTGACCGCACAGATAGGCGACGCCGTTATGCTTGACGATCTTGCTCATCCGCTCGCCGGTATGAATGCGTGTGATCCCCATGGGTCTGCCCTCTGCAACGCTGAAACTCCTGCCCCTGTTAGCAGAGCCACCGGAGCGAGACCAGAGCGCCTACCAGCTGCCCGAGGCGCCCCCGCCCGAGGACGAGCCGCCGCCAAAGGATGACCGCCCCGAGCCGCCGCTATTGCTGTCGCTGATCTTGGGAATGGTGCGGATCTCGCTGTCGTGATGGCCGCAATGGGCACAATCATATTCCACCCGCTTACGCCCCGCGCGGGTCTTGGTCGCAGCACTCAGCACGGTCGAGGTGGTCGAAAGCGTGCGATAGTTGCATTGCGGGCAGGCGCCATAGCCGGAAAACCAGCTCTTGTAGCGGTGGATGTCGATATGGCCGCAATCCGGGCAGTGCCAGACATCGTAATCGACCGATTTCAGATATTCCTCCAGCCGCTGACCGCCATCGAGATGTTCGTCATCCGCCTCTTCGCCCGCCCGCAGCATCGGCGTGCGGCATTGGACGCAGGGCCTGTCCCGGTTGCGCAGATAGCGCCTGACCCACAGCGCGACGCCGCCCAGCGGCACCAGCAAGAGCGACAATACCCATTCTCCCACCCGGTCCACCGCGCGAGCCAGCCAGCTCCAGCCGCGTTGCGCGGTGCCCATGTCCCAGTCACCGGGATAGGCGCCGGTCAACTCGCGAATGGTCTCATCCACTCCGGCTTCGATCCCCTGCTGATACGCGTCGCGGCGGAAATAGGGCAGAAAACCAACGTCGATCACCCGTTGCATCCGGCTATCCCAGGAGCGGTCATAGCCGGCACCGATCTCGATCCGCATCTTGCGGTCATACCGCGCGACCAGCACCAGGACGCCATCGTTGCGCTCGGCGTTACCGATGCCCCAGCTGTTGAACAGGCCGGTGGCAAACGGTTCGATGGGGCCGCCGTGACCGTACAGGCCCATATTGTCGATGGTCAGCACCGTCATCTCGACGCCGCTGTGGTCATAAAGCGCGATCAGCCTGTCGCGCACCCGCTCCTCGGCGGCGGGGTCCAGCAGGTCGGCATAGTCGTTGACATAGACATCCTCGTAGTCGGGATACCGGATGTTCCCCTCCGTGCTCGCGGCACGCGGCGCCTTGCGCGCCGGGGACTTGAGGGCCTCGGACGGCGGATTGTCAGGCACCACCGAGACCGGGCGCGTCATCAGGCCGACCCCGTACCCGATCGCCCAGCCAAGCCCAAGCACCAGCGCGACAATCGTCAGCGCGACACGAATATCCTGCCTTGTCATACGGCCTCCCTTATGGCGCCACCTGACCCGCAGCACCAAACCACGGCCAAACGGTCACCGCGCGGCAACAAAGCGCAACACAACGCGCCCATCCACACCGGCCAAGGTCAGTGCATCCCCCTCGACCGCATAGGCGACGACTTTGGCCAATGCCGCCAGATAGCTCCGGTCCAGCGCCTCGGCCTCTTGGGAACAGGCCATCATGGTCAGGCCGATATTGTCGGGAAACCGCATGTTCGTGGCCCCGATCTCTGCCTGGCCCTGGAACCTGTTGCACCCGCCCCGGCCCGAGAACCGCCCGCCGTGTTCAAACGCGATCGATGGCGCGCCCGGCCCCTCGGTCGCAACGCCTTCGATCTCGCGCAACGCCCAGTCGCGGCCCACCAGCACCGAAGCCGCATCAGAGACCCGAACCATCATCAGATCAACCGTGTTTCCCGCCTCTCCGGTAAGGACCGGAACCACCGTATCGGTGACAAAGAGCAGCCTCTCATCCTGCAATATCCGCGCCGTTACCGCATAGCGCCTCGCCGGATCGATCAATGCATCGTCATACTCAAGGCTGAAATCCATCGGCACCCGGGTCATCGCATAGCGCCGCGCCGACAAGAGCGGCGCCGCCACGTCCTGGCGCGAAATATCGCGCAGTTCCACCTGCAACACCGCATCTGGCGGCAGCGCGATCCGCTCCCGATATGCGGCGCTGCCCGAAACGGTGCCCGCCTCGGCTGCCCAGGCCAGACAAAGTGCCGCAATTCCCGGTACAATCCTCATGACAGGCCCCTTTTATGAAAGAAAGATACGTTTCCACCAAGGCAACAGGCCACAAAGGCCACTGTCAACCCGCTGCTTCTTCTGTTTGAAAATACCTCGGGGTCCGGGGCAGCGCCCCGGTCCGCCACCGCGACCCTCACAATGGCCAGATCAGCGGGATCAACGCCGATACCAGGATCCCCATGCTCAGGTTCAGCGGAATGCCCACCCGCATGAAATCGGTGAACCGGTAGCCCCCCGGCCCATAGACCAGCATGTTGGTCTGATAGCCAATGGGCGTCGCAAACGAGGCCGAGGCCGCGATCATAACCGCCACCACCAACGGGCGCGGGTCGATCCCCATCGCCTGGGCAAGGCCGATGGCGATCGGGGTCACCACCACCGCCACCGCATTGTTCGACACCAGCTCTGTCAGCACCGAGGTCAACAGATAGATCGCCCAGATCACCAGAAACGGCGGCAGGCTGCTCAACCCAGGCGCAATCGCCTCGACAATCAGCCGCACCGCGCCCGAGCTTTCCAAGGCGGCACCAATGGCCAGCATGGCAAAGATCAACGCCAAAAGTCGCCCGTCGACAAAAGAGAACGCCTCATCCGCATCGATGCAACGACTGCCCAGCACCAGAGCCACCGCCAGCACCGACAACATGAGAATCGGTGCCACCCCGAAACCGGCCAGCGCCACGATCCCCACCAGCGCCGCAACGGCAATGGGCGCATGGCCGCGCCGATAGGCCCGCACCGACGGGTGCGAGACATCGACCATCTCCATATCGGCGGCCAGCCGCTGAATATCGGCGGGTGCCCCCTCCAAAAGCAGCGTATCGCCCACCTTCACCACCAGCTGATCCAATTGGCGGCCGATATTCTGGTTGCGCCGGTGTACGGCAAGCACATAGACCCCGTATCGCCGCCGCAAGCGCAGATCGCCCAGTGAACGGCCGACCATGCGGCAGCCGGGGGTGATCAGCACCTCGACCGTTGATGTCTCGACCGCCGAAACCTGATCGACCCGCTTCAGCTCCTTGTTGCGTTGCAGGCTCAGAAGTTCGGTCATCTGGGTGCGCAACACAACCCGGTCGCCCACCTGCAACTCGACCCCCTTGAGGTTGCGGCGCAGCGACAGGTCGCCCCGGATCACGTCAATGAGCCGCACGCCGGGCCGCTTGAACAGCTGCACTCCGGTCACCTCACGCCCGATCAGGTTGCTTTCAGGCGGAATCACCGCCTCGGTAAAGAACTTCATCTTCGACCGGTCGCTGAGCAGGGTCGCCATGCTGTCACGTTCGGGCAGCAGGCGGGGGGCGACGAAACGCAGATAGATCATGCCCCAGGCCACCACCGCGATGCCCAGCGGTGTCACTTCGAAGATGCTGAACGCCGCCATGCCCTGGGCGCGCGCGACCCCGTCGACCAGCAGGTTGGTCGAGGTTCCGATCAGCGTCAGCGTCCCCCCCAGGATCGCCGCATAGCTGAGCGGAATGAGCAGTTTCGACGCCGCCACATTCAGCGTGCGCGCGATCTGCACAAAGACCGGGATCATCACCACCACAACCGGCGTGTTCGACACGACGGCCGAGGCGATCACCACGAATGCCATCAACATGCCGATGGCAAAGCGCGCATTGGTCTGCGCCTGCCGCTGTGCGATCGAGGTAAAGGCATCCAACGCGCCGGTCCTGACCAGCGCCCCCATGATGATGAACATGGCCGCGATGGTCCATGGGGCCGGGTTGGCCAGCACCGGCAGCGCCGCGTCATAGGGCAGAACGCCGGTGACCAGCATCGCCGAGACCCCCAGAATGGCCACGACCTCGGTCGGATAGCTCTCGCGCAGGAACAGCAGGAACATCGTCAGCACGATGGCCAGCGTGACCAGCGCGCCGGCGGTATCGGTCAGGTGGAGGAATTGCATCTCTTGTCAGTCTTGCCCGAATGCGCCCGGCGACAGTGCCGGCTGGCATCTTCCCGTATCGGCAAGCCTTGGGCAAGCCCGCGCGTACACCCCCGGGGATGGACGATCACGGGCCCGATTGCTGCAACTGCCCGCCAACCCGCACCATGGCGATGCGGGTAGCGGCACCCCCTTGCGGTGCGGTCTCGACATAGACGCCCGAGACCGTCGCCTCGCCCAGCGCCGGGGTGAACCGAGACTTCGCCATACCGGTGATGAACCGGCGCATAGGTTCGGCCTTGTCCATGCCGATCACCGAATGATAGTCGCCGCACATGCCCGCATCGCTCAAATAGGCGGTGCCACCGGGCATCACCATCGCATCAGCCGTCGGCACATGGGTGTGGGTGCCCACCACCAGACTGGCGCGCCCGTCGCAGTAATGGCCCATCGCCATCTTTTCCGAGGTCGCCTCGCAATGCATGTCGACGATCACCGCATCGGCCAGACCGCCGCGCGGATGCGATTTCAGCACCGGCTCGATGGCCGAGAAAGGATCGTCATAGGGGCGTTTCATGAACACCTGGCCCAGCACCTGCGCCACCAGCACCTTGCGCCCGCCCGGCGCGGTGAACAGCCGATGACCGCGCCCCGGCGCGCCCTTGGCATAGTTGATCGGTCGGATGATGCGCGGTTCGGTCTCGATATATTGCAGCATGTCCTTCTGGTCGAAGGCATGATCGCCCAGCGTCAGGCAATCGGCGCCCGCATCGAGCAGCGCCTTGGCATGCTCGCCCGACAAGCCCATGCCATTCGAGGCGTTCTCGCCATTGACCACCACGAAATCCAGCTTCCACTCTGCCCGCAATCGCGGCAGGTGTTCGCATACGGCCTTGCGGCCCGCGCGGCCCATCACATCGCCAAGAAAAAGTATCTTCATGTCCCCGGTCCTATGAGGCGGTGCGGTTCAGGGCAAGCCGGAAAATGCTGGGGGCGCTGCCCCCGACGCCTGCGGCGTCTCCCCCGGAGTATTTGCAGCGAAATGAAGAGCGGCGCGGACCGGGCTTCTTTCTGGTCCGAAATACTCCGGAGCGCGAGGCAGAGCCTCGCAAAAAAATCAGAAGCTCAGCACACGACTTTCGGTGACCACCATGTCGAGCGGCTGGTCGGTGGGTTCCAGCGGCAGCGCCTCGGCCTCTTGCGCGTCGAAGGCGAAGCCGATGGCGAGCGTGGCGCGTTTGGCGCGCAGCCCCTGAAGCGTACGATCATAAAAGCCGCCGCCGTAACCCAGCCGCCCGCCCCGACCGTCAAAGGCGACCAGTGGCACGATCAGGATTTCGGGCTCCATCCAGTCGTCGGTCTCGGGCACCATGGCGCCAAACGGGCCCTCGCGCAGCAGACCGTCCGGATCCCAGCGGGAGAAGCGCAGGGGCAGGCCCGCGCCCTGAATGACAGGAACGCCCACGGGACCGTGGGCCGCCGCCTCGGCCATGGCGGGCAGCGGGTCGATCTCGGTCCGGATCGGCATATAGCCCGACAGCGGCACGCCGCGATAGCCGGCCAGCACCTCTGAAAGCCGTCCCGCCGCCCCGGCCGGGCGGCTATCGAATGCCGCCTTGCGGCGGGCAAAGGCGGCCTTGCGCGCTGCGGCCTTGATCGCGGTCAGGTCGTCCATGACCCCTCCTAGAGCAGAAAGACGGAAGCCAGCCCCAGAAAGGCAAAGAACCCGACAACATCCGTCACCGTGGTCACGAAGGTGCCCGAGGCCAGCGCCGGGTCGATCCCGACCTTTTCAAGAAGCACCGGAATCCCGGCCCCGGCAAGCCCGGCCACGACCAGATTGACCACCATTGCGGCAGCGATCACCGGGCCCAGCAGTGGCAGGCCAAACCAGACATGGCCCACGATCCCCATGACCACCGCAAAGACCGCGCCATTGACCAGCCCCACCAAAACCTCGCGCCGCAGCACCCGGCCCAGGTTGGACCCGGTCAGGTCGCGGGTGGCCAGCGCGCGCACCGCTACCGTCAGGCTCTGGGTGCCGGCATTGCCGCCCATCGAAGCGACGATCGGCATCAGCACGGCCAGCGCCACCACGTTGGCGATCGTGCTTTCGAAGATCGAGATCACCAGCGAGGCCAGGATGGCTGTCGCCAGGTTCACCGCCAGCCAGGGCAGGCGCTGTCTGGTGGTTTCCAGCACGGTATCCGACAGGCTGCTTTCACCGACACCGGCCAGACGCAGGATGTCCTCTTCGTGCTCTTCGTCCAGCACGATCATGGCGTCGTCGATGGTAATCACACCCACCAACCGCCCCTCGGCATCCACCACCGGGGCCGAGATCAGGTGATACTGGTTGAAGGCATAGGCCACATCCTCTTCGTCCTGATCGGCGGGGATGATCTGGAAGGTCTCTTCGGCCAACGTGCTCAGCGGCACCTCGCGCCGGGCCGACATGATCCGGCCCAGCGTCACATTGCCCACCGGGTGCAGGCGCGGGTCGACCAGGACCACGTGATAGAACTGGTCTGGCAAGTCGTCCGACCCCCGCATGAAGTCGATGACCTCGCCCACCGACCAATGTTCGGGGGCCATCACCACCTCGCGCTGCATCAGACGCCCGGCAGAGCCCTCGGGATAGGCCAGCGCCTGTTCAACCGCGACCCGGTCGGCATCCTCGAGCGCGTCGAGGATGGTTTCATGGTCGCTTTCTTCGAGGTCTTCGAGCAGGTCGACCACATCGTCGCTGTCAAGCTCACGCACTGCCTCGGCCAGAACGTCGGGGTTGAGCAGGCGAACCACTTCTTCGCGGATGCCCTCGTCGAGTTCCGAAAGGATCTCGCCATCGAATTCGCGGTCGTAGAGCCGGATCAGCTGAGCCCGGTCGAAGCTATTGATCTGCTCGAGCAGGTCGGCGATGTCGGCCGCATGCAGCGGCTCCATCAACTCGATCAGGCGATCTCGATTTTCTTCTTCGACCGCATCGAGAATCTCGGCCACGAGATCGAGGTCGATCTCATAAGCATCCTCTTCACGGGGCTTTTCAAGATCGGGTGTGTCGATACCTGGTGTCATGGCTACGCCCTATGCCAATTGGCAGCAAATTTGAAGAAGCAGCTATCAGAAAACAATGACAATGCCACAATTTACCGCCGCGGCGCGAATGTTCTAGGGTAGCGTCCGTTTTGTACCGAGCGAAGGAGATGCGGACCATGACCGGCAAGACGATCCTCAGGGGACAAGTCCTGTCCTTTGCCCGCTCCCCGTTCGAAGACGCGCCCACGGATGCGGTGCGGGTTGACGAGGCGGTTCTGATCGACGGCTCGCATATCGCGTCCGTCGGCACGCTGGAGGCGATGCGCAGAGCGGCACCGGGGGCGAGTGAGATCGACCACGGGTCGCGTGTCGTCCTGGCCGGATTCGTGGATGCGCATGTGCATTATCCCCAGACCGCGATGATCGCGAGTTGGGGCAAGCGCCTGATCGACTGGCTCAACACCTATACCTTTCCCGAGGAGCGCAAGTTCGCCGATCCGGCCTATGCCTCCGAGATCGCCGCGCGCTATCTGGACCTGACGGCGGCGCATGGCACCACCACCATGTGCAGTTTCTGCACCATCCATCCCGAGAGCGTGGAGGCCTTCTTTACCGAGGCGCAGGCGCGCGGGCAGCGGGTGGTGGCTGGCAAGACCTGCATGGACCGCAACGCGCCCGAATTCCTGCGCGACACGGCGCAGAGCGCCTATGACCAGTCCAGGGCACTTTTGCAGAAGTGGCACGGGGTCGATCGGATCTCCTACGCGATCACGCCCCGGTTTTCGCCCACTTCCACACCGGAACAGCTCGACGCGATGGGTGAACTCTGGGCCGAGCATCCCGACTGCCTGATGCAGACCCATCTGAGCGAGCAGACCGACGAAATAGAATGGGTCAAGGGCCTCTACCCCGAGGCGCGCGACTATCTGGACACGTACGAGCAGCACGGGCTCTTGGGCGGGCGCGGGCTCTATGGCCATGCCATCCACCTGGAGAAGCGCGAGCGTGACCGGCTGCGCGAACATGGCGCCGGGCTGATCCATTGCCCGACCTCCAACACCTTCATCGGCTCGGGCCTTTTCGACATGGCCGGGCTGATGGCTGAGGGGCAGCGGATCGGGCTGGCCACCGATACCGGTGGCGGGTCCAGCTTTTCGATGCTGCGCACCATGGCGGCGGCCTATGAGATCGGCCAGTTGCGCGGCGTGCCGCTCCATGCTGCGCAACTGATCTGGCTGGCCACCCAAGGCTCGGCCCGGGCGCTGCGGATGGATCACCAGATCGGCAATATCGCGGCCGGGATGGAGGCCGATCTGGTGGTGCTAGACCTCGCCTCGACCCCCGCCATCGCCCAGCGCAGCGCCGTGGCGGACGACCTGTGGGAAGCGCTGTTCCCGACCATCATGATGGGCGATGACCGCGCTATCGCCGAGGTCTGGATCGGCGGCAGACGAGTCTGACCGCCCTCTCGGCGGGCGAAAGATTTTTCGTCGAAAAATCTTTGCCTCCGGCGGGAGTATTTTTTGCGAAATGAAGAGGTTCAGCCCATCAGCGCGCGGGCAAGGCGGTTTTGCCGTTCGATCATGCGCGGCAGGTCGATAGTGGTGATCTGGCCGTCGCGCACGATCTGGCGGCCTTCGACAAACAGGTGTCTGACCCGGGTAGGTCCGGCCAGCAGCAGCGCGGCGGGGTCCCAGCTGCCGGCACAGTCGATGCCCGAGACATCCCAGATCGCGATATCGGCGCGTTTGCCCAGCTCCAGCCGGCCGCAATCGGGGCGGCCCAGCACATCGGCGCCGCCGCGGGTGGCGATCTCGAGCGCCTCGCGGGCAGACATGGCATCAGCGCCCCGCGCAACCCGTTGCAGCAGCATCGCCTGGCGCGCCTCTGCCATCAGGTTGCCGCTATCGTTGCTGGCCGAACCATCGACCCCCAGCCCCACCGGCACGCCCGCGTCGCGCATTCCCCGGACCGGGGCGATGCCGCTGCCAAGACGGCAGTTGGAACAGGGGCAATGGGCGATGCCGGTGCGCGTGCGGGCGAAAAGGTCGATCTCGGCCCCGTCCAGCTTGACGCAATGGGCGTGCCAGACATCCGGTCCAGTCCAGCCCAGATCCTCGGCATATTGACCGGGACGGCAGCCGAACTGCGCCAGACTATAGGCGATATCCTCGTCATTTTCAGCCAGATGGGTGTGCAGCATCACGCCCTTGTCGCGCGCCAGCAGGGCGGCGTCGCGCATCAGGTCGCGGCTGACCGAAAAGGGCGAACAGGGGGCAAGGCCCACGCGGCACATGCTGCCCTCGCCCGCGTCGTGAAAGGTATCGACCACCCGGATCATGTCGTCCAGGATCGCGGCCTCGCCCTCGACCAACGTATCGGGCGGCAGGCCGCCTGCGCTTTCGCCGATGCTCATGGCACCCCTTGTGGGGTGAAAGCGCAGGCCCAGCTCGGCCGCGGCGGCGATGGTATCGTCCAGCCGCGCGCCATTGGGGTAAAGGTAGAGGTGATCGGAACTGAGCGTGCAGCCCGACAGCGCCAGCTCGGCCAGCCCGATCTGGGCCGAGACAAACATTTCTTCGGGGCCGAAGCGCGCCCAGATCGGATAGAGCGTCTTGAGCCAGCCAAACAGCAGCGCGTCCTGCCCGCCCGGCACCGCACGCGTGAGGCTCTGGTACAGATGGTGATGCGTGTTCACCAGACCGGGTGTCACCACGCAACCGCGTGCTTCGTGCACCTCGCCAACCGTGGCGAGGTTCGGCCCGATCGCGGCCACGACCCCGTCGCGGATCAGGATATCCTCGCCGACCAGCTCACGGCGGCCCGCATCCATTGTCAGAATGGTATCGGCATTTCGAATCAGATGTTCGGTCATGGTGCACACTTCCCCTGTCGGGCCCGCTTCATAGGAAGTGTGTCAGGCCGGCGGAAAACGGGCTAAAGAACCGGCTGGAGGAATGCTAGGCCCGGCGCTGGTCGGTTGCAAGACCCTCAGACCCCGCTCAGGAACTCCAGCGCGGCGCTGTGCAGCTGCGGATTGGCTGCTGCAAGGGCCCGCCCGCCCGCATGTGCGGGACCACCCCGCCAATCGGTGACGATGCCGCCTGCGGCCTCGATCAAGGCGATGGGCGCCTGGATATCCACCGCCTTCAGCCCCGCCTCAATGACCAGATCAACCAGTCCCGCCGCCAGCAAAGCATAGGCATAGCAATCCATGCCGTAGCGGGTCAGCTTGACCCGGCTCGACACGGCACGGAACGCCGCCTCTTCTTCGGTGCTGCCAAGTTCGGGAAAGGTGGTGAACAGGACCGCGTCGGACAGATCGGTGCTTTGCCGCGTGGCCAATGCCTGCCGCCCCAGCGGTCCGGTCACATAGGCGCCATCGGGCGTTCCGACAAAGCGTTCGCGGATATAGGGCTGGTCCACGATGCCGAGAAACGGGCCGCGCGCATCCGACAGGGCGATCAAGACCCCCCAGGTCGGCGTGCCCGAGATGAAGCCACGCGTGCCATCAATCGGGTCCAGAACCCAGACGCGGCCCGATCGTCCCTCGACCGCATCGAACTCCTCACCATGGATACCGTCGTCGGGACGCAGCTGGGCAAGGATATCGCGCATTGCCAATTCTGCGGCACGATCCGCCTCGGTCACCGGATCGAATCCGGTATCCAGCTTGTTTTCGGCGCCAAGGTCAACCCGACGAAAATAGGGAAGGATCGCCGCACGAGCGGCATCAGCCAGTTTTTCGGCGATTTCTAGATCGGAGAAGTCAGCAGGTTTCATGACGATGCATTGCCACCCGCCGCTCCGATTTGCAATATGCTGGCGCGGCTCAGGCCACGTCGCTCAACACACGGGCCAGTTCGAACAGGCGCCGACGCTGGTTTTCAGGGATGGCATAATAGGAGCGCACAAGGTCCAGCGCCTCTTTGTCCCCCATCAGGTCCGCGGGCACGCTCGGCTTTTCGGCGACCTCCTTGTCGGCCTCCTCCAGGCCTTCGAAGAAGAAGCTGACCGGAACGTCCAGCGCTTCGGCAATATCCCACAGGCGGGACGCGCTGACGCGATTGGCACCGGTTTCGTATTTCTGAATTTGCTGAAACTTGATGCCGACCTGCTCGGCCAGCTGTTGCTGGGTCATGCCGATCAGCCAGCGGCGGTGTCGCACGCGCTTGCCCACGTGAACGTCGACAGGATGGGTCATTCGATTTCTCCTCTGTTACACTGACAACCGCCCGGGCATCGGCACAAAGGGTACGGCCTGTCGCAACCATCTGACACGGCCATTTAATTTTTCCCTAATATCGTTGAGCGACCCGAACCGCACCGGCTAGGAATATGCCGAAATTCGCAACTAAATTCAAGTTGGTTGAACGCAGGGCGCCCTCCTGCACCCTAGGTTGTGGCGAAAAACCACCGATACAACTCCTGAAAGGTAACGCAAGGGAACCCGCAGAACCGCGATGCGACGCCCAAGCCCTCGCCTGTCCCACCGCAGTTTGACACCGGCGCCCCGGTCAGTCTTTATGTCCGAAAATCAAGAGGAAGCGGTAATGCGCTCATTCACCGTGCAAAGCGCCGGCACCCCTGCGCAACTGATCGACCAACCGGTACCCGAACCGGGGCTGGGCCAGGTCCGGATCGATATTCGCGCCTGTGGTCTGAATTTCGCGGATCTGCTGATGCAAAAGGGCACCTATCAGGATACCCCGCCCGCGCCATTCACCCTGGGAATGGAGGTTGCAGGCACGATCAGCGCGCTCGGAGCCGGTGTTTCACACCTGAATATCGGTGACCGAATCGCGGTTTACGCAGGCCAGGGCGGACTGGCCGAGCACGGGGTTTTCGACGCGGAGCGTGCCCTGCCCCTGCCTGACGCCATGAGTTTCGAACACGCCGCCGCCTTCCAGATCGCCTATGGCACCAGCCATATGGCGCTCGATCACCGCGCCCGCCTGCAACCGGGCGAGACGCTGCTGGTCACCGGTGCCGCCGGCGGCGTTGGCCTGACTGCGGTCGAGATCGGCAAACTCATGGGTGCGCGGGTGATCGCGCAGGCCCGTGGCGCAGACAAGCTCGAGATCGCCCGCCAGGCCGGGGCCGATATCCTGATCGACGCCGATGAGGATCTGCGCGCCCGCCTGCTGGACCTGGGCGGCGTCGATGTCGTCTATGACGCGATCGGGGGCGATGTTTTCAAAGCCGCTTTCCGCGCCGCCAATCCCGAGGCGCGTCTGCTGCCCATCGGCTTTGCCGGCGGCGAGGTGCCGCAAATCCCCGCCAATCACCTGCTGGTCAAGAATCTCACCGTGATCGGGTTCTACATCGGCGGTTATCTGAAGTTCCGCCCCGAGGTGATCCGGGACAGTTTCCAGACCCTGCTCGACTGGTACCAGCAGGGGCGCCTGCACCCGCATGTCAGCCATGTCCTGCCCCTCGAACGCGCCGCCGAAGGGCTGGAGCTTCTGCGCAGCCGAACCGCCACCGGCAAGGTCGTCATCACCCCCTGACGGTCGCTTCTTTCTGGTCGCAAATACTCCCGCCGGAGGCGCCACCGCCGCCACATACACTGTCTTGGAGGTGGCATGTCGCGGCGCGACACGCGCCGAGGAGGAGGCACGACGACGAGATATCGTCTTGCGCCGCAGGCGCACCGCTTGGCAGCGCTCGTTCAACTCACCGCGCGCAGATGGCCATTGCCCATCTTGGCAAAGTTCTGGCGAACCAGGTCCACCAGGGCATCGACGATCTGTCCCTTGCCGTCCTTGCCGCCGTAAAGATTGATCTTGTGCGAGGGCAGCACCGGCAGCGCATCGGACTCGATCTGCGCCAGATGCGGCGCGGCAGTGCCTTCCAGCATCGCATGCACCGCGAGATCGGCCGACACGGTCGCCTCGATGGTGCGGTCGTTCTCGGTCTCGACCGACAGTTCCCAGGGGATATTCGCCGCATCCAGCGCCGCGATCACGCTGGCACGGAACAGACAGCGCCTTCCCAGCGCCAGTTTCAGCGGCCGTTGCCGCCAGGCCGAGCCCCCCGCCGCGCCGATCCAGCGCAGGGGCAGTTCCGCAATCGTCTCGCAATGATCGCCACCCCCCGGTTCAGTGGTCAGGATCACGTCGCATTCGCCACGTTCGTACTGCTCTTTCAGCCAGGAGGTATAGCAGGACAAGAGTTGCACCCGCACCCGCGGATAAGCGGCGTTGAACTGCTGGAGCACGCGCGGGATCGCCGGATAGACAATATCGTGCGGCACGCCCAGCACCACCTCGCCCTCGAATGCCTGATCGGTCAGCCGTGCGATCACCTCGTCATTCATCGCCACCATACGGCGGGCATAGGCCAGCAGTTGCTCACCCGAGGCGGTCAGCGCAATGCCGCGCCCACTGCGGTCCAGAAGTTGCAGATCCAAGAGTTCCTCCAGCCGCTTTATCTGCATGGAGACCGCCGACTGCGTCAGGTGCAGGAACCCTGCGGCCCGGGTGACGCCGCCACTGTCGGCCACGGCCACGAAACTGCGCAGGGTTGTGATGTCGAGGTTGCGTATCATTCCAAACCTTGATGGGTGAGTTCAAAAACATTCGTTTCTATAATGAAGCATATCCCACCATATCTATCAAGGAAATTGATTGTCACCCGAACTCACATCACGAAATCAGAAAGGACACGTCATGGCCTTTGTCACCGCCTCGCACCCCTGCCGGCCCGCACCCCGATCCCGGCTTGCCGTATTCTACGACCTTCTGGCGCTGCGCCGCCAACGTCAGGAGTTGCGGCACCTCGACGACCGGGCGCTCGAAGACATGGGGATCACCCGCGCCGAGGCCCGGACCGAGGCCGCGAGACCGTTCTGGGATGCCCCGCATCACTGGCTGAAATAGGCCCGAACAGCAGTTTCAACTCTTCCCCTGCCTTGGCCCGCCCCGCGCGGGTCATTTTTTCGGGTGGATTGAGCGTAAATCCGACTCGGAAATACTTGAATTCACGGGTCCGCTCTCCGATATTTGACGGGAATGCCGCAGGGTAGCCCTTGCGGCCCGAGTTTGATTTCAGGGAGACTCAAATGGCTCAATTCGACACGATCCGGTCCACTACTGCCGGTTCGCGCGCTGCCCAGATCGACGAGGGCCTGCGCGCCCATATGAACAAAGTCTACGGCACCATGTCCGTGGGCATGCTGATCACCTTTGCCGCGGCCTGGGCGATTTCGGGTCTGGCGGTGACCACCGATCCCAGCGCGGCCGTGGCCCAGCTGAGCGCCGATAAATACCTGACCCAGATCGGCTATTCGCTTTACGCCTCGCCGCTGAAATGGGTGATCATGTTTGCCCCGCTGGCTTTTGTCTTTGGCTTCGGCGCAGCCGTGAACCGGTTGTCGGCTGCCGCCGCACAGCTCATCTTCTACGTCTTCGCCCTGGTGATGGGTCTGTCGATCAGCTCGATCTTCCTGATCTTCACCGGCCAGTCGATCATTCAGGTGTTCCTGGTCACGGCCATCGCCTTTGCCGGTCTGTCGCTTTACGGCTACACGACCAAGAAGGACCTCAGCGCCATGGGAACCTTCCTGCTGATGGGGGTGATCGGGCTGGTCGTGGCATCGGTGATCAACATCTTCGTGGCCTCCTCGGCCATGACCTTTGCGATCTCGGTGATCGGCGTGCTGATCTTTGCCGGCCTCACCGCCTATGACACGCAGAACATCAAGACCACCTACCTGCAAATGGCCCATTCGGGCGATCAGGAATGGCTGGGCAAGGCCGCCATCATGGGCGCGCTGAGCCTCTATCTGGACTTCATCAACATGTTCATGTTCCTGCTGCAACTGCTGGGCAACCGCGAATAAGCAGGCAACATCCGGAACTGCGAAGGGCGGGGATTTCCCCGCCCTTTTTCGTTGCGCCCCGCGGTTGCGCTCAGCGGCAGTCGAGCGGCACTGCCAGCCCGGTGGTCCGCCTGGAGGAACCGGCCTGATAGACCTGCACACCGGCCAGACACCCCGTCAGGCGCGGGACCGACTGGGCAAAGGCGGCATCCGCGCCCTCGGGCAGGCGGTCGATCCCGTCCTCAGGCGTGCGCAGAACCGCAAAGAGCACATTGTTCACTTCGACCGTGCTGAGAAACAGGTCGAGCGTTCCGCTTCCAACCTCGACGGCGGTCTTTGGGCTGCGCCCTCCGGCGGCAATGGCGACACCTGCCAGGCTGGCGATATCGCCCTGCTCGCTGCGCAGGCGCTGAACCGGCTTGCCAGCCAGTTCCGCCGGTACGCTGAGGCGGCGGGCCACGTAATCGGCCGAGCCCTTTTCAGCGGTAAAGGTCTTGGGCTCGCCGTCGATGCCGGTAAACCCGACCCCCTCGCGGTGCCACAGGCTGGCGCAGGCGGACAGGGACATCAGGGCAAGGGCGGGCAGCAGGATTTTCTTCATGACCGTCATGGGGTTGGTGGCAGACGCTGCAAGCCTAGCCCCGCCGGACCCGCAAAGGCAAGCGGCCCGTGCGCCATGCGTCGGTCAAAACGAACAGGGCCGCCCCGAAAGGAGCGGCCCCGTCAAACGTTCAGAAAGAACAAGATTACTTGATCTTGCCTTCCTTGTACTCGACATGCTTGCGCACAACCGGATCGTACTTACGCACGGTCATTTTTTCGGTCATCGTACGCGCGTTCTTCTTGGTCACGTAGAAGTGGCCCGTGCCCGCGGTCGAGTTCAGACGGATCTTGATGGTCGTCGGCTTCGCCATGGTTATCTCCTGCGTCCGAAAAGGCAGGGGCCTTTCGGTTGAATTCTGTCCTGAGGCTGCGCTTTTACCCGGCGTGTGGGCCGAGTCAATAGGGCGAGCCCGAGAAAATGCGCGCGGAGGGCCTGTAAGCCGGATTCTGTTCCGGGGTTGCCCCCTTCGATGACCATTCCTCTGGTGCGCCTGTTGCCAGGCGCCTCTAGCTGCCAACCCGACCCCTCTCGGCTGAAGCGGCCTAGCGGAGGTATCGGCCGAAACCGACGCGTCCCGCGCGGGGGTCCTATTTGGCATTGCTCCCGGTGGGGCTTGCCGTGCCGCCCCTGTTGCCAGGGGCGCGGTGGGCTCTTACCCCACCGTTTCACCCTTGCCGCGACCTGCGCGGCGGACTGTTCTCTGTGGCGCTTTCCGTCGGGTTTCCCCGCCCGGGCGTTACCCGGCACCGCTGCTTCATGGAGTCCGGACTTTCCTCGCGGGAGTCGCCCCCCACGCGGCCATCCGGCCCTCCGCGCGAGATCGCAGTTAGGCGCTGGCGGAGGAGAGGTCAAGAGGCGGGCGGAAAAGGGGCGCTGCCCCTCTTGGCCTGCGGCCAATTCACCCCGGAGTATTTTCAGCGGAATGAAGGGGCAAGGCGGCCAGATCCGCGGCGCAGAGCGGGCCGCGGCCCCAGGGGCGGTAGCGCAGCCGCAGGGCCGCCAGCAGCGTCTCGTCATCGGCAGGCGCGGTGAAACCTACCGCACAGGCAGCGGCGCGCAGGTGCTCGGGTGTGGGGTCGTCTGCGCATGTCTCGCTTCCCGACCTCTCGGCGAGACCAAGCCGGGCGAGGCGGGCCCAGTCGAATCGCGGGCCGGGATCGCATTTGCGCCCGGGCGCCATGTCGGAATGACCGATCACGCCTGTGGGTGGGATAGACCAGCGGCGCAAGATATCCGTCAGCAGGCCATCCAGCGTGGCCATCTGTGGCGCCGAGAACGGGTGATCGCCGCGGTTGTCGAGCTCGATCCCGATGGAGCGTGAATTGATGTCATCCAGCCCCTGCCATTCCCCTACGCCTGCATGCCAGGCGCGGTCGGCCTCGTTCACCATCTGCCAAAGCCTTCCATCGGCACCGATCAGGTAATGGGCCGAAACCTCGGCCACCGGGTCGCAGAGCCGCTCAAGCGCCGCCTCGGCGCTGTCCATGGCGGTATAATGCAGCACCACCAGCGACGGGGTCAGCGCGTCGCGGCGGGGTCCGAAATTGGGAGAGGGGTGCCAGTGCGGAGTCACGCCGCCCTAGTTCTGTACTGCGCGGCGGAACGGCGCCGGATCCCAACCACAGGCATAACCATCGCCATCCGGGTCCAGCCCCTTGCGGTCGCGCTGCGGGCCACCGTTGGACAGGAACTCGATCTGGGCCTGGTCAGGTGAGGGGAAGGCGGCGCAATTGCGCTCGGCCTTGGCGGCGAGGTTGAACCCGGCGCGGCTATAGACCTGGGTGCCTTTGGGGTGGCTGGTCGACAGCGCGTATTGCACCACATTTGGGGTGCCATCCGCGTCGCGCTGAGGCAGCGCCGTGGGAGCGACCACCTGATAGGAGGCGCGATTCTGGGCGATGCGTTCGGCATCGCTTTGAATCGACTCGCGGCTGGCAACGGCCTGGAAATCCTGCTCGTCGGAGATACCGGGATTGCTGACGAGTGCGGGCGCCGGGTTCGAGGGGCTGGCCTCGACCGGGGCGACGCCGGAATTGCCATTGGCGGCGGCCAGCGCCGCCGCGGTTTCACGGGCGATATCGTCCGCTGTGTCACCAGATTGCGGTACATAGGCTGCGGTCTGGGCGGTGGTCTGAACCGGGACCGCGGTGGCTGGGTCGACCGTCGGGGATCCGGCGGGCGGCAAACCTTCGCTGGACACCGCCGAGGGCGGGATCAGCGGATCGCCGGTCACCGTCTGACCCTGAAGCACCGCGTCGCGCTGGGCCTGGTATTCGGGTGTGTTGAAACCGACCCCGGCCGCCGAATCCGGCACTGCCGGATCACAGGCCGCAAGCACCCCGATCACGGGGACAAGATAGAATACGCGCATTGTTGCCGTCCTGCTCTTTTGCTTTGCCGACAGGTTTACCACCATTTTGCGGGCTTGGCCACAAAGCCCGCCGCCTGTTCCAGCGCATAGGCCGTATTCAGCAGATCGCCTTCCTCCCACGGGCGGCCGATCAGTTGCAGGCCCAAGGGCAGCCCCTGCTTGTCAAGCCCGGCAGGTACCGACACGCCGGGCAGGCCAGCGAGGTTCACGGTGACGGTGAACACGTCGTTGAGATACATCTGCACCGGATCGGCATCCGCCATCTCGCCCAGGCCAAAGGCCGCCGAAGGGGTGGCGGGAGTCAGGATCGCATCGACCCCGGCAGCGAACACATCCTCGAAGTCCTTCTTGATCAGGCTGCGCACCTTGCGGGCGCGGTTGTAATAGGCGTCGTAAAAGCCCGCCGACAGCACATAGGTGCCGACCATGACCCGGCGCTGCACCTCGTGTCCGAACCCTTCGGCGCGGGTTTTCTCGTACATCTCGGTGATGCCGTCGCCCTGCGCCAGCTTGGCCCGGTGGCCATAGCGGACCCCGTCATAGCGGGCGAGGTTCGACGACGCCTCGGCAGGCGCGATCACGTAATAGGTGGGCAGCGCGTATTTGGTATGCGGCAGCGAGATGTCGCGGATCTCGGCCCCGGCGGCGCGCAGCATCTCGGTGCCTTGCTGCCACAGCGCCTCGATCTCTTCGGGCATGCCGTCCATGCGGTATTCGCGCGGGATGCCGATCACCTTGCCGCGGATATCGCCGGTCAGCATCGCCTCGAAATCGGGCACCGCCAGATCGGCGCTGGTCGAATCCTTGGGGTCGTGGCCGCACATCGCCTCGAGCATGATGGCGGCGTCGCGCACGTCCTTGGTCATCGGCCCGGCCTGATCCAGCGAGCTGGCAAAGGCCACGATGCCCCAGCGCGAGCAGCGCCCATAGGTCGGCTTGATGCCGGTGATGCCGACAAAGGCGGCAGGCTGGCGGATCGAGCCGCCGGTATCGGTGCCGGTCGCAGCCAGGCACAGATCGGCGGCCACGGCGGCGGCGGAGCCACCGGAGGAGCCGCCCGGCGTCAGCGCCGCGTCGTCATTGCCGCGCCGCCAGGGGTTGACCGCATTGCCATAGCACGAGGTCTCGTTGGACGAGCCCATGGCGAACTCGTCCATGTTGAGCTTGCCCAGCATGACGGCGCCCGCATCGGCCAGTTGCTGGCTGACGGTGGATTCGTATTCCGGCTTGAACCCTTCAAGGATACGGCTGGCCGCCTGAGACGGCACGCCCCTGGTGCAGAACAGGTCCTTGATGCCGATCGGCAGGCCGCACATCTTGGGTGCATCGCCCGATTGCAACCGCACATCGGCGGCTATTGCACGCTCCAGCGCGATCTCGGGGGTCTTGTGGACAAAGGCGTTCAGCGCCCCTGCCCCTTCGATGGCGGCAAGGCAGGCTTCGGTCAGCGCGAACGAGGTGGTCTCGCCCTTGCGCAGCGCATCGCGCGCCTGGGCCAGCGTCAGCGTGTTCAGATCGCTCATGTCTTACTCCACCACCTTGGGAACCGCGAAAAACCCCTCGCGCGCGTCGGGCGCGTTGGACAGGACCTTGGCCTGCTGATTGCCATCGGTCACCCCGTCGGCACGGCGCTTCAGCCGCATCGGCGTCACCGAGACCATCGGCTCGACGCCCTCGACATCCACCTCGTTCAGTTGCTCGATGAAACCGAGGATGGTGTTGAATTCGGCGGCGAGCGCCGGCAGCGCGTCTTCGTCCACCTTGATCCGGGCCAGCTTGGCCACTTTGGCGGCGGTGCTTTGGTCAATCGACATCGGTTTCCCTCATCTGCGTCAGGCCCGCATTTACCGCCCCATGGGCGCGGTCGCAAGGGCAACGGAAAGGCGATGGTCAGCCGCGCCGCCTGCGCAGATAGGCCAGCGCCGCCATTGCCGCGAAAATCAGCGCCAGAACCCCGGCAAAACCGCCATTGCCGGTCAGTTGCATTGCCGCACCGGTGATCGGCCCGCCGATCATGCCACCCATACCAAAGGCGATGGCAAAGACGGCATTTCCCGCCACCAGGTCGCTGCCACTGAACCGGTCACCCAGTTCCGACATCGCCATCGTGTACAGGCCCCCAGCCGTGGCGCCAAAGACAAAGAGCACGCCCAGAAACAACGGCAACCGGTCAGGCAGGCCGGGCAACAGCAATGCGCCCAGCGCGGTCAAAACGGCACACAGCACCATCACCTGCCGACGCGAGGTCCGGTCCGACAGCCATCCGATGGGGATCTGCAACACCGTGTTGCCCAGGAACGCCACCGACAGGGCTGAGGTTGCTACCGCCACCGTCAGCCCCGCCGCCAGGCCAAAGACCGGGAACAGCGACAGCATCGCGCCCTCCCAGAAGGCATAGACGCAGATCGCCGCCAGCAGGGTCGGCGCCCGGCGCAGAAACCCCAGCGGCGACACCGGCGCCTCGTCCGAGACATCCGGCGCATGGGCGCGCACCGCCAGCACCACACCGATGGCCAAGACACAGCACGCCGCGCCGACGGCAAAGGGCGCAAACCCCTGGAACCCGATCAGCGCCAGCGTGAACGGCCCCGCACCAAAGCCCACAGACAGAGCGGTGGCATAGATGCCCACCACCCGGCCGCGCGTCTCGGGGCGGGCGAGCTGGTTGATCCAGGTCTCCGATACGATGAAGATGCCTACGTCGGCCATGCCCAGCGCCAGCCGCAGCACCAGAAAGGCGCCAAAGGACCGGGTCAGCCCCAGCGCCACGATCAAGAGCGCCGACAGCAGCAGCGAGCCGACGGCCACCTGCCAGCTTCCGAATCGCTCGATCAGGCGCGGGTAAAAGGGCGAGGCGATCATGATCCCCAGCGGCGTCATCGCCGCGTTGACCCCGATGGCGGCCTCGCTGGTGCCCTGATCCTCCAGCACCAGCGACAAGAGCGGAAAGCTGAGGCCAACGGTCAGCGCAAAGATGGTGGTGCAGGCTATCGCGCCCGCGATCCCGGCGCGCCGCGCCTTGTCGGTCATAACCGCCGCCGTCATCACTCACTCCCAATGCGTCCGCGCAGATGACCGGCGCGCACAGCAAAGGTCAAGCGACCGAACACGAAACGGCCCGCGCGAGAGGTCGCGCGGGCCGGTCCGGGGTGCGGGCGGGATCAGAGATCCTTGGCCGCCTTGTGCTCGATCTTGGTCCAGTTGGCCGCCGCCTTGGCGATGGTGCCAGCCTTGTCCTGCTCGAACATCTTGTAGATTTCCTCGTTCAGAAAGACATAGAGCTTGCCGTCGACCACGGCGGCATAGTTCGGGTCGCCGTCGAATTTCTTGCCCACCGAGACGCCAAAGGTGCAGAAGCCGCCGTTCTGCACGGAGTAGTGATCGGGGTTGGCCTGGAACGCCTTGAGGTTCTTCTCGGAGGCAAAATAATAGGCCACGCCGTCATGCACGGCGGTATGCGCGGCCTTGCCTTCGCGGTTCTTGCCCTTGTCGAGCAGTGCGACCGGGTCCGAACCATGCAGGCCCAGCGGCGCGCCAGCGGCGGTCAGGCCGGGCACCACGTTGATTTCATCGGCGGCCATGGCCGGGCCAAAGGCGAGCAGGGCCGACAGGGCGGCGGCGGTGAAGGTGATCATGCGAGGCATCGTTTGGTTTCCTTTCAGTTGGCTGATATCGCCCGGCCAGTTGACTGGCGGGTGTGTCAGGAAACTGCATCACAACGCGCCCGGCGTGAATGTTCACCCGTTCAATCACCATGACTGATCGTTCAAACAATTGAACGAATGGCAAAGCATTATGACCAATCAAAGATGGAAAATACAGATTTCAGAATGCTTATGAACACTTATTGATATCAGCGCGGTCACCCAAGGCGCGAAACCCCTTGCCGGATCAGCATTACCACCAGCTCGGCACGATCCACCTGCTGAACCGGAATGCCATCGCGGATCGCCAGATGCGCCGCCGTTCCGGTGGCCTGTCCCATCGCCATGCATTGCGGCATCCCCCGGACCGAGGCAAAGGCCACCAGATCGGCCGACAGGATGCGCCCCGCGAACATCAGGTTCACAACCGCTTTCGGCAACAGCGACCGGAAAGGGATGGTGTAATAGTCGCCGCGCTCGACCATGGCGTCATGGGTCATCTGATCCGAGGTGCGCATCACATCGTCGATCGGATTGTCACAGGCGACGATCCCGTCGGCAAACTTGGTGCCCGCCGCCAGATCGGCGCCGGTGACCTTGTACACCCCTTCCAGCTTGCGGGTCTCGCGCACACCCACGGTCGGACCCAGCTGCGACATATGCGCGGCCTCGAAGCCCGGCACATCCGAACGCAGGAACTGGGCCAGTTGCAGGCAACGCCGCCGCCCCTCTTGCGTCGCGCGGGTCACATCGGCGGGGTTGGTGCCATCCACCCCGCGAATGGCGACCGAGTTGCAGAAGACCGTGCCGCGATGGAACCCCTTCATCAGGTAGAGCTGCGCCAGATGTGGATGCAGCCGCCCCTCGGCAATCCCCTTGGCGGCGTAGCGGCGGAAATATGGATCGTTCTCGGCAAATACCCGGTCCCAATCGGCGCCCTCCATGAAAAATGACAGGGTCACCGCCATCATGTTGCCCTGCCCGTCGCCCAGCGTGAAGGGCACCCCCGCCTTGGCCGAGATGTCGCCATCGCCGGAACAGTCGATCACGATCCGCGCCGCAATCCGCTGTGGTCCGCGCCGGTCAAAGAACTCGACCGCGGCGATGCGGTCCCCCTCCATCACTGGTGCAATGGCCACCGCGCCCAGGAACACCCGCACGCCCGCCTCTTCCAGCATCTCGAACATCATCGTGGTGGCGGCGTCGTGATCGTACTGGATCTCGGGGCCGAAGTTTTCCAGCGTGCAGGGCCGCTTCTCGGCCATCGGCGGGTCCATCGCCATCAGTCGGTCGGTCAGTTCCTGCATCAGCCCGCCGATGCTCTCATCCTGCGGATAGGCCGCGCCCCAGGGCATGCCGGGACAGAACGCCATGACCCCGCCCACCTTGGTCCCGGCCTCGAGCAGCACCACATCGAGCCCCAGCCGTCCCGCTGTCACCGCCGCACCAAAGCCCGCGGTGCCGCCGCCGACCACCAGAACATCTGCCGTCAGATCGCCCATATCCGCCTCTCCCCGTTTCAGCGGCCCATATCGGCGGTCCAAACCGGTTCCGTCAATCCCGGAAACTCAGGCTCGGATCCCGCGCCGATGACGATGATAGACCTCGATCATCCAGCCCAGCATGAGCGCGTTCAACAGATGCCAGAGGAAATGGGTACCCAGAGGCCAGCCCCCACACAGCGGATCGTCCAGCGCCCGAAACGTGATCGAAAGAACAAGAATCCCCGCGCCCAGCGCCAGACCGCGGGCCAGCGCGGGCGCCCGGCGGTGCAACAGGGCGGCATAGACCAGGATCAGAAACGGGATCGGCGCATAGGCCGCCGACCCGCCGAGGCCCGGAAACAACCCGAACAGCGGCACCGTGGCAGCGGCATACGGAAAGAAGCCCCCCGTCAGCAGCAGCGCCTGCGGCATGCGCAGGCCCCATCCGGCGCGGTTGATCGCATAGATATAGATCAGCACATAGGCCACGATGGGCAGCGTATCGGCCAGTGCGGCCCAGACCTGCGCATAAGTGTGGAACAGGAAACTGCCCAGCCCGATCAGCGCCAGTACAGCGATCAGTGCCGCCTCGATCCGGTCACGCGCGCCCCGCGTGCGCCACCACATCAGTACGGCCGCCAGCACAAAGGCAAGGTTGGTCACAGCGTTCACCGGCTCGGCCCAGTATCCCGGCCCCAGCCTTTCGCAATAGCCGTCGATTTCGCGCAACCAATCCATGGATTTTCATTTAGCGGATGCTAGGGTGAAACCAAGACATATCAGGGAGAAAGACACATGAAGATCATCTGGCTGGGACATGGCAGTTTCCGGATCGAGAGCGGCGACGCCGTGCTGCTGGTCGATCCCTGGCTCAATGGCAACCCCTCCCTGTCCGAGGATCAGCATGACGCCGCCGTCATGGGCGCCACCCATATCCTGCTGACCCATACCCATTTCGACCATGTGGTCGATGTGCTGCCGCTGGCACGTCTGCTCAAGGTGCCGGTGGTGGGGCAATACGATCTGATGGGCTATTGGAGCGAGGCCGAAGAGATCGAGACCGTGGGATTCAACAAGGGTGGCACGGTGACCCTGAACGGGGTGCGGGTATCGATGGTGCCGGCCTCGCACAGCTCGACCTTCACCACGCCGGAGGGGCTGCGCAGCGGCGGGTCCGAGGTGGGCTACATGATCGCCGCCGAGGGGCATGTGGTCTATCTGTCGGGCGATACCGGCATCATGGCCGACATGGACTGGATGGGGGATTATTACAAACCCGGTATCGGCATTCTCAGTGCCGGGGGCCATTTCACCATGGACATGCAGGGCGCGGCATATGCCGCCAAGCGCTATTTCGACTTCAAGACGGTGATCCCCTGCCACTACCGCACCTTCCCGATCCTGGAACAGTCGGCCCAGGCCCTGATCGACGGTCTGCCCGGTGTCGACGTAATCGAGCCACAGGTGATGCAACCCATCGACGTCTGACACCATGGCCGCCATCACCCCCTCGCCCGAGCTTGGCGCCATCGTCCGCCGGTGGCTGCGGTCCTATGCGTCGGGGGACAACGTGACCGTGACCAACCTGTTCTCGGACGATCCGGCGCTGGGCTACATTGGTTCGTCCCATGGGGAGATCTGGCGCGGCGACACGCTGCGCCGGGGCATGGCACGCTATATGCAGGACATCCCCAGCTTTGCCTGGGACCGGGACGAGTTTCGCGGTTTTGAATGCGGTGAACTGGGCTGGGTCGAATGGTTCGGTGAAAGGGTCTCGCTGGATACCGGCAAGGAGATCACCTTTCGCTCCACCTTTGTGCTGCACCTGGAACAGGGCGTCTGGCGGATCGTGCATGTGCACAACTCGAACCCGGTCTCGAACATGGAGGCGCTGGGATACGAATCGCGCGGCTTCGAGGACCTGCTTGAAGCCGCACTTGCCACCCCCGCCGAGTTCACGCGCACAGGCCTTGCAACGATCATGTTCACCGACATCGCGGACAGTTCGGTGCTGGCCGAAACCCTGGGCGACACCAGTTGGTCGGTCGCGGTCAGCAGGCACCTGAAACAGGTCGAAGTCATCGTGACAGATCATGGTGGCACACTGGTCAAGACGCTGGGTGACGGCACCATGTCGGCCTTCGCCTCGGCCTCGGGCGCGCTGACGGCGGCCGCAGAGCTGCAACGGACCATCTCCGCCAGCGAGGACGAGCCGCAGTTGCGCATCCGGGTCGGCCTGCACACGGGCGATCTGGTCGAACAGGACGGCGACATGTTCGGAACCGTCGTCAACAAGGCCGCACGGGTCGCCGCACTGACCGCACCCGGAGAAATCTGTCTGTCGGACGCCACCCGCATCATGGTCGGTGGCGCCCGGAGGTTCCGGTTCTCGCCGCCTGTCGAAGTCGCCCTGAAGGGACTGGACGGACGGCATGTGACCCACAGGCTGGAGTGGCGGGAGTGAGCGTGTCGATCCAGCCCAGTCCCGAGATTGCCGCCATCGCACGGCGCTGGCACGAAGCCTATGCCGGCGGTGATAGCGCCACGATGGTTAACCTGCTGACGGATGACGCGCTGTTGTATTACGTCGGCACCGCCCCCGAAGAAATCGGCCGGGGGCCAGAGTTCCGGCATGCCTTTGGCCGGTTCGTCGAGGCGCATCCCCCGATGCGCCTGCGCTTCACTTCGATCGACGGTTTTGCCTGTGGTCCGGCGGGCTGGTCGATCACGGTGCACGAGGCCGAGGCACCCGATGGGACCGCCGCCGAGGTGCGCACAACCCTGATCTTTCACCTGCAACAGGGCCAGTGGCGCATCGCGCATGTCCATAACTCGATCCCACGAACCAATACCGAAGGTCTGGGGCGAGAGCTTGCGCGCTTCGACGACCTGTTGGACGCCGCCCTGTCCGGGACCGAGACACCGGACCGAACCGGGCTGGCAACGATCATGTTCACCGATATCGCCGACAGCACTGCCATCGCGGTCGCCCTGGGCGACGCGCCGTGGTCGAAAGCGGTCAAGGCCCATATCGGCAAGATGAGGCAGCTGGTCGAGGGTCTGGGCGGGACATTGATCAAGTCGCTTGGCGACGGCACCATGTCCAGCTTTCCCTCGGCCCGCGCCGCGCTGTCGGCCGCCACAGCCGCCCAAACGGCAATGGACGCGGCCGAGAGCGAACCCCGGCTGCGTATCCGCATCGGCCTGCATACCGGAGACCTGATCGCCGGCGACAGCGACGTTTTCGGCACCGTGGTCAACAAGGCTGCCCGCATCGCCGCCCTTGCCGGGCCGGGGGAAATCCGGGTCTCGGATGCCACCCGTCTGATGGTCGGCGATAGTGGCGGATTTGCCTTTGCCGATCCCGCAACCGTGGGGCTGCGCGGGCTTGACGGCGAACATGTTATCCACCGGCTGGAGTGGCGCGGATGAGTGGCGTGGTCGCCTCTCCCGAACTGCTGGCCATTGCCCGGCGCTGGATCGACGCGATTCCCAACAGGCGGCCAAACGATCTGCGCAACCTGCTGACCGAACGCGAATACCTGCGCTTTGTCGGAACCGGAGAGAACGAGAACTGGGCCGGCCCATCGGTACGCGAGGGGATCGGAGATTTCTTCGGGGACATTCCCGATCTGATCAGACATGACGAGACCTTTGCCGAAGCTTACGAACACAACGGAACCGGCTGGGCTTGCATGTGTCATGAACTGGTTTTTGCCCCCCAGCCCGACCGGGTGTTCCAGATCCGTTCAACCCTGATCTTCACGCTCGAGGACGGCGCGTGGAAGATCGTGCATCGCCATGGATCGGTCCCAATCCCGAACATGGATTTCACCGGTGCCGCACAGACGGCCATCGCCGATCTGGTCGCCGCCGCGAAACAGGGGTTCTCGCTGGATCAGCGCGAGGGCTTCGCCTCGGTCATGTTCACCGACATCGTCAATTCCTCGCGCCTGGCCTCGGCCATGGGCGACCGGCTGTGGTCATCCGAGGTGGCCCGTCATTTCAAGACGCTGCGCGAGATCATCGAGGCGCGGGGCGGACAGTTCGTCAAATCGCTGGGCGATGGCACCATGTCGAGCTTTCCCTCACCCGAACAGGGGTTGCGCGCCGCGCAGGCAATATTGCGCGCGACCGAGGCCTCGGACGGCCCCGCCATCGCCCTGCGGATCGGCATTCATACCGGCGAGGTGATCCAGACCCGCGAGGATTTCTTTGGCACCGTGGTCAACAAGGCCGCCCGCATCGCCGCCGCCGCGGCGCCGGGCGAGATCGTGATTTCCGGCGATACCCGCGACTTGACCGGCGCGGTGAAGGGCGTGGTCATTCACCCGCCGACAGACATCCCGCTCAAAGGTTTCGACGGCCTGCACCGGGTCCACCGGCTGGAGTGGCGAACATGATCCAGCGCTCGCCCGAGATCGAGGCCATCGTCCGCCGCTGGACCACCCTGATCCGCAGCCACAAGGTGGCCGACCTGCCACATTACCTGTCGCAATCCGACGCGCTGGTCTATATCGGCAGCGCCGCTGGCGAGCTCTGGCGCGGGCAGCTGGTGCGCGACGGCATCGCGGACCATCTGGCCGAGGTCCCCGATTTCATCGAAGAGGACATCGAGATCGAAGCCTATGAGCATGGCGAAACCGGCTGGGCCAGTTATCAGAGCAACTACACCTTTTCCAGCACCGGCAGCCGGGGCACGCATCGGGTGACCTTTGTCTTTGTGCTGGAACGCGGCAGCTGGAAGATGGTGCAGCACCATATCTCGCAGGCCGACTCGAACCGCGACAAGCTGGGGATCGAACACACCGCCTTTCAGCGCCTGATCGCGGCGGCCCAGGCCGGATCGCACCGGTTCGGCACCGGCGGGCTTGCCACCATCATGTTCACCGATATCGTCGACAGTTCGGCCCTGGCCGCAGCCATGGGCGATGCGGAATGGGTGCGCCTGATCGACGCTCATTTCCGCCGGGTCGAGGCAATCGTGACCGAGCATGGCGGGACGTTGGTCAAATCGCTGGGCGACGGCACAATGTCATCCTTTCAATCCGCCACCGGCGCAGTCCGCGCCGCCTCGGCCATTCGGGCCGGGACGCAAGGCTCGCGCCTTGCCCTACGCATCGGCCTGCATACCGGCGAAGTGGTCGAAAACCGAGGCGATTTCTTTGGCACCGTGGTGAACAAGGCCGCCCGCATCGCCTCTTTTGCCGGAGCGGGAGACATCCTGTTGTCTGACGCAACCCGCAACATGGTCGGGTCGCAGCATGATTTCGACTATTCCGATTCCATCGCTACCCCGCTCAAGGGGCTCGAGGGCGATCATGTCCTCTATCGCCTGACCGGGCGCCCGGAACCTCTGTAGGAAGGACCCTGCCAATGCCAGCCAGCGACTTTTCCACCACTGAATACGCCGACCGCCTGTCCCGCACCCGCGCCGCAATGGCGGCGGCTGGGGTCGAGACCCTTCTGGTCGCCGACCCGTCGAACATGGCCTGGCTTACCGGGTATGACGGCTGGAGCTTTTACGTGCCGCAGCTGGTCATCCTGCATGCCAGCGGCAGCCCTCTCTGGTGGGGGCGGACGCAGGACAAGCCGGGGGCGGCGCAGACCACATGGCTGACACCCGAGGACCTGTTCGACTGGCCCGAGGAACATGTTCAGCATCCCGACCACCATCCTGTCGATGCCTTGGTGACCCTGCTGCGCGAGCGCGGCTGGACCCGGGCGCTGGGGGTCGAGATGGACAATTACTATTACTCGGCCAAGTCCCACGCGGTGCTCGAAGCCGCCTTTGGCCGCGATGCGCTGTCGGATGCTACCGGGCTGGTGAACTGGCAACGTGCGGTCAAGAGCCCCGCCGAACTGGACCTGATGCGCAAGGCAGGTGTGCTGACCGCGCATATGCATTCGATCCTGCGCGACGGGTTCCGCGAGGGCCGCCCGAAACACGAGCTGGTGGCCGAGGTACAGGCGGCGGGCGTCGCAGGCCCCGATGGGCTGGCAGGCGACTATCCCGCGATTGCCCCCATCGCCCCTTCGGGGCTGGAGGCCTCGGCCTCGCACATCACCTGGAACGATCGGCCACTTACACGGGGCGAGGCCACCTATTTCGAGATCTCGGGCTGCTATCATCGCTATCACTGCCCGGCCAGCCGCACGCTGTACCTGGGCGAGGTGCCCGCCGATATCCGCCGCGCCGAAGAGGCGATCCTGACCGCCATCGACGACACCATGACCCGTGCCCGCCCCGGCGTGACCTGCGAGGAGGTGGCGGCCTGTGTCTACGACAGCTTTGCGCGGGCGGGATACGTCAAAGGCAACCGCACCGGCTATCCCATCGGCCTTTCCTATCCGCCCGACTGGGGCGAGCGCACCATGAGCCTGCGGCCCGGCGATACCACGCCGCTGGCCGAGAACATGACCTTTCACCTGATGCCCGGCCTCTGGACCCCGGACTGGGGCGTGGCGATCACGGAAAGTTTCGTGATCACGCCCGAGGGCGGGCAGGTTCTGGCCGATATCCCGCGCGGGATCGTGGTAAGGGGCTGACCCGGCTCAATTGCAGGCAGGTATTTCGGCGCAGGCCGAGGCCCGGAACCGTGCCAGCAGGGCGGCGGTTTCCTCGGTTTCGCCCCCCTGCGACTCGTCAGAGCAGAGATAGGTCCGGTGTGGTTCGAAGAGGTCCAGGAACGACGTCTCCCAGCCCTCACTGACGCTCAGCATCTGTTCGGCAGAATACAGAAGGTGGTCGACAAAGGCGGAATAGGCGCCACCCCGATCCGAATGGAGCAGCGCGCACTCGTCTGCGGGCGCAGCAAAATCGGGCAGCGTCGCGGCCAGTGCCAGATGGGCACGGAACGCCTCGCGCGCGGATTGCTGGCGTTGCAGGCGGTCGGCCTCGTCAAGCTGGATCTTGACCCCGATCAGCGCCGCCAACGCCAGTGCGGCGGTGGCCATGGCCGCCAGTGCCTCGATCGAGGCCGCATGTCGCGAAAGCCAGCTCATGTGGCAGGCATCTGCTGGGTAGCGCAATGGATGCCGCCGCCCATCTCGCCCAGCGGATCGACGTTCAGCGTGACGACCTCGCGCCCGGGATAGTGCCGCGCCAGCGCCCGTGCGGCGATGCGGTCCGTCTCGGCATCGCCGAACTGGGCCGCGATCACGGCGCCGTTGCAGACATAGTAATTGGCGTAAGAGGCGACAAAGTCGATGCTCTTGACCCGCCGCCGGTGAGGTTCGGGAATGACCTCGACCTTCAGGCCTGCCGCCACCAGCGCGTCATGGGTATCGAGCGCCGCCCGGTGGAACGGGTCGTCCATGTCGGGATCGTCGGGCAGGTTGATCAGCACCCGCCCCGGCCCGGTGAACCGGGCCAGGCTGTCGATATGGTAATCGGTGATATCCTCGCCCAAGACGCCCGGCGCCCAGATCATCCGTTGCGCCCCATAGGCGCGCAACAGCCGCGCCTCGATCTCGGCCCGCGACAGGCCGGGATTGCGGTTGTCGTTCACCCACGAGCTTTCATGCGCCAGGAGAAGACCATGGCCGTCCTGCTCGACCCCGCCCGCCTCGCCCCGCAATCCGGCGGGCAGCAGCGGCAGGCCAAGGCGTTGCGCCACCTGCTCGGCGATACGCGCGTCGCGGCGATGCACCTGCTTGCGGCCCCAGCCGTTGAACTGGATATGGCTGACCGCCAGCCCGCCCCGCCCGTCCAGCGCAAACAGCGGCCCGGCATCCCGGCACCACAGATCCTCGGTCGGGATGTCCCAGAGCGCGACCTTGCCCGACAGCTTTCTGCGGGCGCCCGCGTGATCCTCGGCGGCGGCCAGCATCACGACCGGTTCGAACGCCACAATCGCATTGGCGATATCGGCAATGGTCTGCTGCGCCATGTCCAGAAAGACCGGATCGGGATGCACCCGGCGATTGACCGGCCATTGCATGAAGGTCCGGTCATGCCGCGCCTCTTCGGGGGGCACATGAAACCCGGCCCCCGCCGCCCCTGCCTGTCCCGCCATCCCCATCAACCCAAACGCGCCCCCTGCCCGCAGGATATCTCTTCTGCGCATCGTGTCGCCTTTCGCATGCCCTGATCTTGATTAGCGTCAGATGTGGATTTCACCAAGCTTTGATGCCCACAGATGTGCTGACGACGGCGCGCTCAGCCCTGTACGGTTTCTTTCGGCGCCGCCTTGGGCGTGAACTCACAGCGGTTGGGCTTGATGTCGATCAGCGGCGTGCCGTCCAGGCAATCGAGGCCGAGCACCACCAGCGTCGTACCCTCCACCCGTTCCAGCCGCACCCGCGACAGGCCGATCGGGTTGGGTCGCTGCGGCGAGCGCAGGGCGAAGGTGCCGAACAGCTTGCCATCGCTCTTGGGGTTCTGGGTGACCAGGTCGCGGCGGCTCTTGTCCAGCCAGTAGAGCACGTCGAGGCGTTCATACACGTCGATCCCGCGCAGCGCAGGCGCCCAGCGCGCATCCAGCTCGATCCGGCATTCTGGCCCGTCCTCGCGCCCTTGCCGGGGACAGTCCTTGCGGTCACTCCAGGGGGTGCGGATGCGACCGATGAAATAGACGCCCGCGTCGGTGCCCTCGGGCAGGTCCACCACCTCTTCGCCCTCGCGAAACCTGAATTCCATTTCACTCCACTCCCTTGTCCCGCCGCTCAGCAAAAAACCCGCGCAACAGTTCCGCCGCCGCCTCGCCGCCGATACCGTCATAGACCTCGGGCGCGTGATGGGCCTGGGGGTGCGAGAACACCCGCGCCCCATGCGCCACCCCGCCCGATTTCGGATCCGCCGCGCCATAATACACTCGCCGGATGCGCGCCGCAGCCAGCGCCGCCGCGCACATGGCACACGGCTCCAGCGTCACATAGAGGTCATGCCCCACCAACCGCTCGGACCGGGCGGCGGCGCAGGCCGCGCGCAATGCCACGATCTCGGCATGCGCGGTGGGATCGCAGGTCTCGCGCGTGCGGTTGCCCGCAGCGGCCACCACGCGCCCGTCGGGGGCCACGATCACCGCGCCCACTGGCACCTCGCCACGCGCGCCCGCCGCGCGCGCCTCCTCCAGCGCCTGATCCATATGCGATCTGAAAACCATGCCCGACCCTGCCCCGATCATCCATCTTCCGCAAGCGCGGCAAATGGTCTATTGCGCGGGCATGAGCAACACCCCTCCCCCCGGCGAGCGCATCGCCAAGATCCTGTCGCGCGCGGGCGTCGCCTCGCGCCGCGAGGCCGAACGCATGATCGAGGCCGGCCGCGTCGCGGTCAATGGCAAGGTGATCGACAGCCCGGCGCTGAACGTGACCGACCGTGACAGGGTGACGGTCGACGGCGCGCCGCTGGCCGCCGCCGAACCGGCGCAGCTGTGGCTCTATCACAAACCCAGCGGCCTGGTGACCACGGCGCGCGACGAAAAGGGCCGCAAGACCATCTTCGACGACCTGCCCGAAGAGATGCCAAGAGTGATGAGCGTGGGCCGCCTCGACCTCAACTCCGAGGGGCTGTTGCTGCTGACCAATGACGGCGCGATCAAGCGGCAGCTGGAACTGCCCTCGACCGGCTGGCTGCGCAAGTACCGGGTGCGGATCAAGGGCACGCCCAAGGACGAGGATTTCGCGCCGCTGCGCCAGGGGCTGGTGATCGAGGGCGAGCGGTTCCAGCCGATGATCGTGACGCTGGACCGCCAGCAGGGCGCCAACGCCTGGCTGACCGTGGGCCTGCGCGAGGGCAAGAACCGCGAGATCCGCCGCGCGATGGAGGATATCGGCCTTGTGGTGAACCGGCTGATCCGGATCTCCTATGGTCCGTTCCAACTGGGCACCCTTGCGCCCGGCAAGGTCGAGGAAGTGCGCCGCCGGGTGCTGCGCGACCAGTTGGGGCTGGAAGCCGAGGACAAGCCAACCGATGAACGCCCGGCCCGACCTCAACGCCAGCGCAAGCCGGGAGCGTCTACGCAAGCGCCTTCTCGCGGAGGCTCTTCGGCAAAGGGTCGCGCGAGTGGCCTCCCCAAACCCCGCGGCGAGGGGACAGGCAAACCGCGCGCGACCGGGGCGGCCAAACCCGGCACAGGACGGCGCAATGCGGGCCCCGGCGCCCGGCCTGCTGCAAAACCGGGCGGCAAACCGCCCCGGCGCCCGGGCGGCGGCAAACCGCGTTCCTGAGCCGCAGTTCGTAACCTTCCCCCTAGCAAGCCCGCGCCGCATCGCCTAGATTCGCGTCGATAGCCGCTCGGAGGGGAAACCATTGTCGCAGACCGGTGTGCAGAAACTGGCCTATGCCGCGCTGTTGGTGCTGCTCTTCGGGGTGAGTACCGGCTGGCTGGGAGGGCTCTGACCCGATGGCACGACGGTACGGCGGCAAATTCAGCCCCGAGGCAGAGCAACCGAGCGAACCGGCCCCGCGCGGCCAGTTCGACGGCGCCCGGGTCGATCCGGCGGGTGCCCGCGCCAACGCCCTGTTCGTGCCGGCGATCCCGCTGGTCTTTACCTCGCTCAACGATGGCGCCATCGGGCTGGTTCTGGGGCTCGGCGCCGCCGGTCTATGGACCGGGGCGGCGCTGCTCTTGCGCGAAGGTCTGAGGGCCGAGGCCGCCTATCACGCGCGCCGGGTCGCACGCCGCCCGGCGATCCCGCGCAAGCTGTTCGCCACCGCGCTAACCGGTCTCGGCACCGCACTTGCTGTCTATAAATCCGGGATGATGGCGGGCGAAGCGTCGATCCTGGCAGGTGTGCTGTTCGGGGTCGCGACCTCGGCGTTGCATCTTCTGGCCTTTGGCGCCGATCCGATGCGCGACAAGGGGATCGAGGGGGTCGACACCTTTCAGCAGGACCGGGTCGCGCGTGCCGTGGGCGAGGCCGAGCGGGTGCTGGACGAGATGTCCGACGCGATCCGTCGCGCCGGTGATCGGCAACTGGACGCACGGGTCGAGAGGTTTCAGGCCACCGCACGCGAACTTTTTCGCACCGTCGAAGAGGAACCGCGCGATCTGACCGGCGCCCGCAAATACCTGACCGTCTATCTGCGCGGTGCCCGCGACGCGACGGTGAAATTCGCCGATATCCACGCCCGCACCCGCGATGCCGGCGCGCGCGCCGACTATCTGGCCCTGCTCGATGATCTGGAGCAGAACTTTGCCGCCCGAACCCGCAAGATGCTGCTGGATGACCGCAGCGATCTGACCGTAGAAATCGACGTGCTGCGCGACCGCTTGCAGCGCGAAGGCGTCCGGCTCGACTGACCGGACCAACCCGAAAGGAACCCCGATGTCCGACAGCATTCAGAAGAAAGCGGCCGAGGCGGTTGGCCTGGTCGAGGAAGTGACCGCCGTCACCCTGCCCGAACCCCGCGCCGAAGTTGTACCGCTGGCCGAAGCCGACGAACCGGTCGGAACCGAGATCCGGCGCCGCATGGGCGAGATCGACATGGGCGACACCAATTCGATCGTGCGTTTCGGATCCGGCGCGCAGGCCGAGTTGCAGGAGATCAGCCAGGCCATGCTGGCCGATGTCCGCAACAAGGATGTGGGACCGGCAGGTGACAGCCTGCGCAGCATCGTCACCACCATTCGCGGATTTTCCGTCAGCGAGTTGGACGTGCGCCGCGAACGCAGCTGGTGGGAAAGGCTGATCGGCCGTGCCGCCCCCTTTGCCAAGTTCACTGCCCGGTTCGAAGAGGTCCAGGCCCAGATCGACAAGATCACCGACAACCTGCTGGGCCACGAACACACGCTGCTGAAGGATATCAAGTCGCTCGACCTGCTCTATGAAAAGACGCTGCGGTTTTACGACGAACTGGCGCTCTATATCGCGGCGGGCGAGGAAAAGCTGACCGAACTGGACAGCCAGGACATCCCGGTTCTGGCCGCCGCTGTCGATGCAGCCCCCGAAGGCGAACAGGTGATGAAGGCGCAGGAGCTGCGCGACCTGCGCGCCGCCCGCGACGATCTGGAACGCCGGGTGCATGACCTGAAACTGACCCGCCAGGTGACGATGCAATCGCTGCCCTCGATCCGGCTGGTGCAGGAAAACGACAAATCGCTGGTGACCAAGATCAACTCGACCCTGGTCAATACCGTGCCGCTCTGGGAAACTCAGCTGGCGCAGGCGGTCACCATCCAGCGCAGCGCCGAGGCCGCTGCCGCGGTGCGCGACGCCAACGACCTGACCAACGAGCTTCTGACCTCGAACGCCGCCAACCTGCGCGAAAGCAACAAGCTGATACGGCAAGAGATGGAGCGCGGTGTTTTCGACATCGAAGCCGTGAAAAAGGCCAATGCCGACCTGATAGGCACCATTCAGGAAAGCCTTCAGATCGCAGACGAGGGCAAGGCCAAGCGCGCCGCCGCCGAGGAAGAGCTCAAGAAGATGGAGGCCGAATTGCGCGACACGCTGGCCGCCGCCCGCGCCCGTGCCGATGGCACCGGCGACAATGCCGGCACCGCGGTTCCGGGTTGAACGGGTGACAGGACGCCGACAGATAGCCAGAACCTGCGCCGCCGTTCTTGCGGCGCTCGCCCTGCTGGCAGGCTGCGACATGCCGCCCAAAAGCTCGCCGGTGCCGCCGTCGCGTCCCGCCGGGCTGGCTCCGGCGGGCGACGAGGTCACGCCGCGCTCTGCCGCCAGCGCCGATCTGGTCCGCTATTATTTGGCGGTCCAGAACGACCTGCTGACGCGCGGCCTGTTGCGCACCGACGGGGGCGGCCCCGACACGCCCTATGATGTCGAGGATCTGGAGCGCAACTTCATCAACATCGCCTTCTTCAACGAATATGACAGCGGCGCAGGTCTGCCCACCGGCGGCCGATCGCAAGGCTTTCTCAGCCGATGGCCCGGCCCGGTGAAGGTGGGGGTCGAGTTCGGCCCCTCGGTACCGCTCGACCAGCGCGCCAAGGACAAGGGCGCGGTCGAGAACTACGCCGCCCGGCTGGGTCGTCTGACCGGGCACCCGGTCTCGGCGGTGACGCGCGGCGCTAATTTCCACGTCTTCGTGGCAGGGCTGGATGACGGCCCCTTTGTACAGGAACGCTTGCGGCACCTGGTGCCAGGCATTCGCGACCAACAGCTTGACCTGTTCGTGAACCTGCCGCGCGACATCTATTGTTTCGTCTTTGCCGCCGCCGATCCCGACCGGCCCTATGGCTATATGCGGGCGGTGGCGCTGATCCGGGCCGAACATCCCGACCTGGTGCGGCTCAGCTGCGTGCACGAGGAGATGGCCCAGGGTCTGGGGCTGGCCAATGACAGCCCGGCGGCACGCCCGTCGATCTTCAACGACGATGACGAATTTGCCCTGCTCACCGATCAGGACGAGAAACTCTTGTCCATGCTCTATGATCCGCGCCTGACGCCGGGCATGAGCGCCGAAGAAGCCCGCCCGGTGATCCGCATCATCGCGCGAGAGAAACTGGGGCTGTCGCTCTGACCCCCACTTGAGAAAGGACCACTCGACATGGGTATATTCGATTTCCTGTCCGGCCAGTTCATCGACGTCATCCACTGGACCGACGACACCCGCGACACGATGGTCTGGCGGTTCGAACGCGAGGGCCACGAGATCAAGTACGGCGCCAAGTTGACCGTGCGCGAGGGGCAAGCGGCGGTGTTTGTCCACGAGGGGCAGTTGGCGGATGTGTTCACGCCCGGGCTCTACATGCTCGAAACCAACAACATGCCGATCCTGACCACGCTGAACCATTGGGATCACGGGTTCAAATCGCCGTTCAAATCCGAGATCTATTTCGTCAACACGACCCGGTTCAACGACCTCAAATGGGGTACCAAGAACCCGATCATGCTGCGCGACCCGGAGTTCGGACCGACCCGTATTCGCGCCTTTGGCACCTATTCGGCTCGGGTCACCGACCCGGCGCGCTTCCTCTCCGAGATCGTCGGCACCGACGGCGAATTCACCATGGACGAGATCAGCTTCCAGATCCGCAACATCATCGTCCAGGAGTTTTCGCGGGTGATCGCGGCTTCGGGCATTCCGGTCCTGGACATGGCCGCCAATACCGCCGATCTGGGCAAGCTGATCGCGGCGCAGGTGGCGCTGCCGCTGACCGAATACGGGCTGGAGATGCCCGAATTCTATATCGAGAACATCAGCCTGCCACCCGCGGTCGAGGCCGCGCTCGACAAGCGCACCTCGATGGGTCTGGCGGGCGACCTGGGCAAGTTCACCCAGTATTCGGCGGCCGAGGCGATGACGGCCGCCGCCTCCAACCCTGCCGGTGGTGGGATGGCCGCCGGCCTTGGCGCCGGCATGGGCATGGCCATGGCCCAGCAGATGGCCCAGCCCGGCCCCTGGGGCGCTGCCCCCGCTGCGGCCGCGCCCGCTGCCCCCCCGCCGCCGCCTGTCGAACATGTCTGGCACATCGCGGTCGATGGACAGACCTCGGGCCCGTTTTCCAAGGCCAAGATGGGCCGAATGGCAACCGAAGGCACTCTGACCCGTGAAACCTATGTCTGGACACCCGGTCAGGACGGATGGAAACGGGCCGAGGATGTACGCGAACTGGCTCAGCTTTTCACTGTTCTGCCGCCGCCGCCACCACCGCCCGGAGCGTGAAGCGACGGAAAGCACCGGCTGGTCCGTTGCATCCGGTCATGACTTGTCAGAGGAGCTTCTGAAATGACCTCACGCGCCGCCTATTCCCGTCTTCAGATCGCGCTGCACTGGGTCATCGCGATCCTGATCCTTGCCGCCTGGCTCACGCATGAGAACATGGGTCGCGCCCTGGAAAGCCGGATCAAGTCTGGCGCCACCGGGTTCGAGGGCAACACGCCGCATGTCTGGCTGGGCATCACGGTCTTTGTCTTCGTGCTGATCCGTATCGTGGTACGCCGCGTGCAGTGCGCCCCCGGCCCGCTGCCCGGCGCGACGCCATTGATGGAGATGGCCGCCACCTGGGGCCATCGCCTGCTCTATCTGCTGATGGTGCTGACGCCGGCCTTGGGCGCGGTGGCCTGGAACGCCCATTCCGAAACCGTGGGCGAGCTGCACGAGGCGGTGGGAAGCGCCCTGATGCTGGTGGCGCTGGCACATGCGTTGGTTGCGATCTGGCATCAATATGTCAAAAAGGACGGAAGCTTGACCCGGATCACCAGACCACAGGGCTGAGGCATGACCGATCTCCCCCCGCTACCGCCCGGTGCCGCCCCGGCACCGGTGCAGGAACACCGCTTTCCCTGCGCACAATGTGGCGCCGACTACCGGTTCAATCCGGGCGCGGGTACGCTGGTCTGCGACCATTGCGGCCATACCGAACCCATGCGCGGCAACCCGTGGAAGGGCGCCAGCCTGCGCGAGCTGGATTTCGACGCCGCCATGGCAAAGGCCCTGCCCGAGGCCGAGATCGAGGAGACCCGCGTCCTCTCCTGCCCCAATTGCGCGGCGCAGGTGGAGTTCGATCCCGACACCCATGCCGCCGAATGCCCATTCTGCGCCACACCGGTGGTGACCGATACCGGCATCCATCGCCATATCAAACCGCGCGGCGTACTGCCCTTCTCTCTGGATGAACGCAGCGCCCACCAAGCCATGACCGACTGGCTGGGCCGTCTCTGGTTCGCACCGAACGGGTTGCGCGA
Source organism: Ruegeria sp. SAZD011 (assembly GCF_059612545.1). Taxonomy (NCBI): domain Bacteria; kingdom Pseudomonadati; phylum Pseudomonadota; class Alphaproteobacteria; order Rhodobacterales; family Roseobacteraceae; genus Ruegeria; species Ruegeria sp. SAZD011. The sequence continues at coordinate 45,070 of NZ_JBXWQU010000016.1, forward strand.
CTATGCCCGCAAGGGGCGCCGGATGCAGGGCATCTATGTGCCTTACTGGACCTTCGACGCCGATACCAAATCCAGCTACCGGGGCGAGCGCGGCACGGTCTATTACGAGACCCGCACCATGGTGCGCGACGGCAAGACCGTGACCGAACAGGTGCCCAAGATCCGCTGGTCACCGAAATCGGGCCGGGTGGCGCGGTTTTTCGACGATGTACTGGTGCTCGCCTCGCGCTCGCTGCCGAAATCGCACACCGATGCGCTGGAACCCTGGGATCTGGCCGCGCTCGAACCCTACCGACCCGAATATCTGGCCGGGTTCCGGGCCGAGGGCTATACCGTCGATCTCGCCGAGGCGCATGGAGAGGCGCGCGCGCATATGGCCCGCGTCATCGAACGCGACGTGCGTTTCGATATCGGCGGCGACCAGCAACGCGTCCATGCCATCGACACCACGGTGTCGGACGTGACTTTCAAGCATATCCTGCTGCCGGTATGGCTCGCCGCCTACAAGTACCGCGGCGCCACCTATCGGTTCGTGGTCAACGGGCGCACCGGGCGTGTGCAGGGCGAACGCCCCTGGTCGGCGATCAAGATCGTCATTGCCGTGACGCTCGGTCTTCTGATCGCGGTGGCGGTCGGCTACGTGATGGCTCTCAACCAGTAACGCCCCTCATTCCACTTACCGAAAACATCCCCGCAGGAGGCCGAAGATTTTTCGACGAAAAATCTTCGGCACCGCAAGGTCCGGCCCGCGCGCACCGCGCGGACCGGACCCACAGGGTCAACCGCGTGAGATCGCGATCTTCTGCGCCACGGCCGGGGCCTCCTTGGCCCGTTTGGGCACGCGGACATGCAGCACCCCGTCCTTCATCGTTGCCTCGGCCTTGCCACCTTCGGCATCCTCGGGAAGGCGGAACGAGCGTCGGAACGCACCGTATTGCCGCTCCGAGAAATACCAGGTGTCGCCCTTCTTCTCTTCATGGGTGCGCTTCTCGCCCCGGATGGTCACGACACCGTTCTCCACAGACAGTTCGATATCGTCCTCGGACACGCCCGGCAGTTCCATGGCGATGTCATAGGCATTGTCATTGCCCGAGGCCTCTGTCGCGGGGCTGAGCCAATCCGCCAGCCGCGCACCGAAATTGCGGAATGGATCGTAAAGCGACGGCCAGAGGCCAGCGTGATCTGATTTTTCAACCATTGTCGGTCCTCCTTTGATGGTTTGGCCCAATTCTGACACAGCCGCCGTCGCGCCTCCTTGATCCGGCGCAAATTGCCCGCCGATCAGCTTGCGTCCGCCAATGCTCCCGGCCATTGTGCCGGCATGAGGAGACCTGTCCGATGACCCTGACCGAGCTTGAAGCGCTGCTCAGCGCGCGCCACTCCTGCCGTGCCTTTCGCGCCGATCCGGTGCCGCGCGCCGATATCGAGCGGATCGTCGCTGCCGCCTGCCGTGTACCCAGCTGGTGCAATGCGCAGCCCTGGCAGGTGACGCTGACCAGCGGGACCGAGACCGATGCCTTTCGTGCCGCGCTGTTGAACGAGGCCATGACCGGCACACCCGGACCCGACCTTGCCTTTCCCTCCGGTTATTCCGGCGTCTATCAGGATCGCCGCCGCACCTGTGGCTGGGCACTTTATGAGGCGGTGGGCGTCGAAAAAGGGGATCGGGCCGGGTCGGCGGAACAGATGATGAAGAACTTCTCACTGTTTGACGCACCCCATTGCGCCATCATCTCCAGCCCGGCCGAGCTGGGTGGCTATGGCGCGATGGATTGTGGCGGTTTTGTCGCGGCCTTTACCCTTGCCGCGCAAGCGCTGGGGGTGGCGACCATCCCGCAAGCCGCCGTGGCCTCTTATGCGCCGTTCCTGCATCGCTACTTCGACATCCCCGAGGACCGGCTGATCCTCTGCGCCATCTCCTTTGGCTATGCCGATACCGAACATCCGGCCAACAGCTTTCGCACCGAACGCGCCGCAGTCGACGAAATCGTCGACTGGCGCGGATAAGGGGCCGCGATGCGTGCCCTGATCCAGAGAGTCTCTCATGCCTCGGTCACTGTCGACGGTGCGGTGGTTGGTCAGACCGGGCCCGGCCTGCTGGTGCTGATCTGCGCCATGGCGGGCGATGGCGAGGCGCAAGCCGACCAGCTGGCCGCCAAGATCGCCAAGCTCCGCATCTTCAAGGATGCGGCGGACAAGATGAATCGCTCGGTCCTGGATATCGGCGGTGGGGCGCTGGTGGTCAGCCAGTTCACCCTGGCCGCCGATACCCGCAGCGGCAACCGTCCGGGTTTCTCCAGCGCCGCCCCTCCTGCCGAGGGCGAGCGGCTTTATGAGTATTTTGCCGCGCAACTGGCCGCGCAGGGGGTGCCGGTCGAAACCGGCCGGTTCGGCGCCGACATGAAGGTCGAACTGCTGAATGACGGGCCGGTCACCATCTGGATGGACATATGACACGGGCCTGCGAGCAGGCATTGGCGATATGGCATGCCGGGGTCGATGCGGTTGGCGGCTATGCCGCCACCCGCGCCGCGCTGGACGACCTGCCCCGCCCCGACCGGATCCTTGCGGTGGGCAAGGCCGCCGCCAGCATGGCGCGCGCCGCACTTGACCACTTCGGACCGTTGCCCTGTCTCGTGATCACCAAGGACGGCCATGGCGCCGAACTGACCGCCTCTGTCCAGTTGATCGAGGCCGCGCATCCGGTGCCCGACGCCCGCAGCCTGATGGCGGGCCGCGCTTTGCTGCAGGCGGTCGGGGCGATGACCGAGGGCAGTCACCTGCTGTTGCTGGTCTCGGGCGGGGCCTCGTCCCTGGCCGAGGACCTGGTGACGGGCAAGACGCTGGACGATCTGGCGGCGCTCAACCGCGCGATGCTGGCCGAAGGGCTGGACATCACCGCGATGAATGCCCGCAGGCGGCAGATTTCCCGGATCAAGGGCGGCGGACTGCTGGCCGGTTTCAAGGGCAAGCGCGCCGATGTGCTGGCGATCTCGGATGTGCCGGGCGACGACATGATGGTGATCGGCTCGGGCATCGGGGCGCTGCCTGATGCGTACGGTTTTGCCGCCAGCACACGCATCGTCGCCTCGAATTCGGTAGCACGGGCGGCGGCCTGCGATCATGCGCGCGCGCTTGGTCTGAACGTATTGGGCGACGCGGAAACCCTGCATGACGATCTGGCGGCGCTGGTGCCCCGCATCGGGGCGCGGCTGCGGGCGATGCCGCGGGGTGTGCTGATGCTTGGCGGAGAGCCGACCGTGGTCCTGCCGCCGAATCCGGGTCGGGGTGGTCGCAATCAGGCGCTGGCGCTGGCCCTGGCCCGAGAGATCGCGGGTGACCCCGGACTGGTGGTGGTGGTCGGCGGCACGGATGGCACCGATGGTCCCACCGATGCGGCGGGCGCCATCGTCACCGGCCAAACCTGGGGCAAGGGCGCTGCCGAGGCGCTCACCGCAGCCGATAGCGGCAACTGGCTGGAACGGGTCGGGGCGCTGTTGGTCACCGGACCCACCGGTACAAATGTAATGGACCTTCTGGTCGCGCTTCGCACCTGAAACGTCGCAATCCAACCCCGCCTTCGGGCGACCGCCTGAGAGAGTTGCGCATGACGCAAAAGAACACCCTGCGCGAGATCGAAGAACTGGCCGATATGGGCATCACCCTGTCCGACGGCATCCGTCTGTCGGCCCGGGTCTGGCGCCCGGTCGATGTGGGTGACGATCCGGTGCCCGCGATCCTGGAATACCTGCCCTATCGCAAGCGCGATGGCACCTGCGCCCGCGACGCGCTGACCCATCCGTGGATGGCCAAGCGCGGCTATGCCTGCATCCGCGTCGACATTCGCGGTAACGGCGACAGCCAGGGGCTGATGGAGGATGAATACACCCAACAGGAACTGGACGATGCCGTCGAGGTGATCCACTGGCTGGCCGCGCAGCCTTGGTGCAGCGGCGCCGTTGGGATGATGGGGATCAGCTGGGGCGGGTTCAACTCGCTCCAGGTGGCGGCGATGCAACCCGAGCCGTTGAAGGCGATCATCACGCTCTGTTCCACCGTCGACCGCTATGCGGACGACATACATTACAAGGGCGGGTGCCTGCTCAACGAGAACCTGGGCTGGGGGGCCACGATGTGGTGTTTCTCGTCCCGCCCGCCCGATCCGGCGCTGGTGGGCGAGGCCTGGCGCGAGATGTGGCTGGAGCGCCTGCGGGCGCAACCCTTCCTGCCCGAGACCTGGTTGCGGCACCAGACACGCGACGAGTATTGGCAACATGGCTCGATCTGCGAGGATTTCGGCGCGGTCAAAACGCCCACGCTGGCCATCAGCGGCTGGGGCGACAGTTACATGAACACGGTGCCTCATCTGGTCGACAACCTGCAAACGGTGGTCAAGGGCATCAACGGGCCATGGATTCACAAATACCCGCATTTCGCCATTCCCGGACCCCGGATCGGGTTCTTGCAAGAGGCGCTGCGCTGGTGGGATCGCTGGCTGAAGGGCATAGAGAACGGCGTCGAGGATGAGCCTGATTATCGCGCCTATGTGATGGACGGCATCGCGCCCGAGACCAAGAGCCTGTTCCGTCCCGGTCGCTGGATCGCGGAACAGACGGGCTCGACCCGCCACCTCCCGATGGAAACCCTGCATCTGAGTGATGACGGGCTGGGACCCAAAGGACCGCTGACCGCGCAGGTCAGCACGCCTTTGCACGCGGGCATGGATTGCGGCGAATACGGGTCGTTCTGGGCCGGGCCGGAATTGCCGGGCGACCAGCGGCTGGACGATGCGCTGTCGGTCACGTTTGACAGCGCCCCCCTGCCCCAGCAGATGGATATCGTCGGCGCCCCTCGCCTCCGGCTGCGGCTGAGCGCCGACAAGCCGCAGGCGCAGATCGCGGTGCGGCTGAACCATGTGCTGCCCGATGGCAACTCGGCCCGGATCACCTGGGGCGTGCTGAACCTGACCCATCGCGACAGCCATGCGACGCCGCAGGCATTGGAGCCGGGGCGGATCTATGACATCGCCTTCGACCTGGATCATATCGGATATCGCGTGCCCGCCGGGCACCGGCTCCGGGTGGCAATCTCGTCGTCATACTGGCCGATGATCTGGCCCTCGCCAGAGCGCACCTGCCTGACTCTGCACGAGGCTGCCATCGACCTGCCGCAGCGGCCGGCAGGCGAGACGGACGAATGGGCCTTTCCGCCCGAAGATGCAGACCCGCCCCGGAAGATCCGCACCCTCCGCGAGGAATCGAACATTCGACGCACCGAGATCGACAAGGCCACCGGCCATGTTCGGCTGAGCATTATCGACGACGCCGGGTTGGTCGAGGACATGGAACATGGCGCGCGCTCTGGCACCATCGCGCGCGAGGACTGGGTGATTCACCCCGACGATCCGCTTTCGGCACGGGGCAGCTGCCACTGGACGGCGGAAACCGGGCGCGGCGATCTTTCTTTGCGCACCGAAACACGGTGCGAAATGTGGGCCGACGCAGGGTTTTTCCACCTCAAAGCCTCGGTCGAGGCCTATGAAAACGACATGAAGATACACGAAAACGTCAGGACCAGCCGCATCCCGCGCCACATGCTCTGACCGTCGGAGAGACCACCGCCAGACATTCCCGCTTGCCCGAAGGGGCGAAATACGCAAACCTTGATTCGTCAGTCAACAAAAACCGCGCTGTAAAAACGCGCGACCACTCAACAGGGGAGATTTAGATGAACGAACAACTCGAACATATGGCCGGACGGGTCACCGCCGGCAAGATGACCCGCCGCGAGTTCATGGGCAAGGCCGCCGCATTGGGCGTGTCGGCCGCCGTGGCCAGCTCGATCTTTGCACAGGCGGCACGGGCCTCGGAGCCCAAGCGCGGTGGCGTGGTCAAGCTTGGCTCGGTCGGCGGTGAGTCGACCAACTCGCTCGACCCGGCAACCTACGCCAGCCAGGTTCCCTATCACAACGGCAACCAGTTCGGCGACACGCTGGTGAACGTGGCCGCCGACGGCACCATCGAGAACCGCCTGGCCGAAAGCGTCGAGGCCAGTGCAGACGCCAAGACCTGGACCTTCAAGATCCGCCAAGGCGTCGAATTCCACAACGGCAAGACATTGACCTCAGAAGACGTGCTGAAGACCATGCAGCGCCATTCCAACGAGGATTCGAAATCGGGTGCCCTCGGCATCATGAAAGGCATCGAGTCGATGAAGGCCGATGGCGAGTATTTCTCGGTTACCCTGGGCGATGCCAACGCCGACCTTCCCTATCTGATGGCGGACTATCACCTGATTATCCAGCCCGATGGCGGCATGGACGATCCGGGCGCGGGCATCGGGACCGGCGCCTACAAGATGGAAGTCAACGAACCGGGCGTGCGCCACGTCTATTCGAAATTCGCCAACTACTGGGGCGATGACGGCTATTTCGACGGTGTGGAAATCCTGGTCATCAACGATGCCACCGCCCGGACTGCAGCACTTCAGTCGGGCCAGGTGCATATCATCAACCGCGTTGAACCGAAAGTCGCCGGCCTCTTGAGCCGTGCGCCAAACCTGACCGTGCATTCGACCCCGGGCCGTGGCCACTACGTGTTCATCATGCACGTGGACAAGGCGCCGTTCGACAACAAGGATCTGCGCCTGGCGCTGAAATATGCCATCAACCGCGAAGAGATGGTGGAAAAGATCCTGCGCGGCTATGGCTCTGTGGGCAACGACATGCCGATCAACGCGGCCTATCCGCTGTTCGACAGCTCGATCCCGCAGCGTGAGTTCGACCTGGCGAAGGCGGCCGAGCACTACAAGGCATCCGGTCACGACGGCTCGCCCATCGAACTTCGTGTGTCGGATGTGGCCTTCCCCGGCGCCGTCGACGCCGCCGCGCTGTTCCAGCAGACCGCGGCCGCCGCTGGTATCCCGCTGGAGATCAAGCGCGAGCCCGGCGATGGCTACTGGTCCGAGGTCTGGAACGTTCAGCCCTTCTGCGCCTCGTATTGGGGCGGGCGTCCGGTGCAGGATCAGATGTACTCGACCGCGTACCTGTCCACGGCAGACTGGAACGACACCAAGTTCAAGAACGCCGATTTCGATGCGATGCTGCTGCAGGCCCGCGCCGAACTGGATCCGGCCAAGCGCAAGGAGATCTACTCCAAGATGGGTATGATGCTGCGCGACGAAGGCGGCCTGATCTGCCCGATGTTCAACGACTTCGTGGACGCGACCAGCAACACGCTGGCCGGTTGGGAAACCGACCCCAACGGCGAGTTGATGAGCGGTCAGGTCACCCGCAAAATGTGGTTCGCCTGATCCGGGTCCGGCAGCATGCACCCGATCGTGAAACTTGTGTCCCAGCGCCTCGCGCTGGGACTCATGCTCCTCTTCGGCGCTTCAGCCCTGATATTCGGCCTGACCGAAGCGCTTCCCGGAGACGCCGCGCAAGCCGTCCTGGGACAGTCCGCAACCCCCGAGTCCCTGGCGAACCTGCGCGAGGAAATGGGCCTCGACCGTCCTGCGCTGACGCGCTACTTCGAATGGCTGGGCGGCATTCTGCAAGGCGATCTGGGCAAATCGCTGACCAACAAGCTCGACATCGCTGAATCGGTCGGCGGTCGTCTGGGCAATACGCTTTTCCTCGCCTTCTGGGCCGCCATCGTGTCGGTGCCGCTGGCGATTTTCCTGGGTCTGCTGGCCGTGCGCTATCGCAACCGCTGGCCCGACAAGGTGATCTCGGCGGTGACGCTGACCACCATTTCCATCCCCGAATTCCTGATCGGTTACGTTTTGGTCTATTTCGTCGCGGTGAAACTGGGCATGTTCTCGCCGCTCGCGATGATCAATGACAGCATGAGCCTGGGGCAGAAGCTGAACGCCATCGCCCTGCCGGTGATCGTGCTGACCATGGTGGTGCTGGCCCATATGATGCGGATGACCCGCGCCGCGATCCTGAACGTGATGCAATCGGCCTATATCGAAACGGCCGAGCTGAAGGGGCTGACCAACTTCAAGATCATCTATCGCCACGCCTTTCCCAACGCGATCGCGCCGATCGTCAACGTGGTGATGCTGAACCTTGCCTATCTTGTGGTGGGCGTCGTGGTGGTCGAGGTGGTGTTCGTCTATCCCGGCATGGGGCAGTATCTGGTCGATCACGTGACCAAGCGTGACGTGCCGGTGGTGCTGGCCTGCGGGGTCATCTTTGCCGCGATCTATATCGGGCTGAACATGGTCGCCGATATCGTTGCCATTCTGGCCAACCCCAGACTGAGGCATCCGAAATGAAGAACATTCCAATTTCCGCTGCCATCGGCCTGGTCCTGACGGCAATGTATTTCATCGCGGCCATCTTTGCGCCGCTGCTGGCCCCCTATGGCATGGCCGAAGTCGTTGGTGATGTGTGGGAGCCGTCGAGCAGCGAATACCTGCTGGGCACCGACAATATCGGGCGCGACCTGCTGAGCCGGATGATCTATGGCGGGCGCACCACCATCTTTGTCGCCACCATGGCCACCATCCTCAGCTTCACCACCGGGTCGATCTTGGGCTTTCTGGCCGCCGTGCTGGGCGGCTGGGCCGATCAGGTGATGTCGCGCACGGTGGACCTGATCATGTCGATCCCCTCGCTGATCACCGCGCTGGTGGTGCTGGCCATGGTGCCGGTGACCATTCCCGTGCTGATCCTGGTTATGGGCTTTCTCGACGCCACACGTGTCTATCGCCTGGCCCGCGCCGTGGCGGTCGATATCAACGTGATGGACTATGTCGAGGCCGCCAAGCTGCGCGGCGAGGGCCGCGTCTGGGTCATCTTTCGCGAGATCCTGCCCAACGCCCTGTCACCGCTGGTGGCCGAGCTTGGCCTGCGCTTCATCTTCATGGTGCTCTTCATCTCGACCCTGTCGTTCCTGGGTCTGGGCGTGCAACCGCCACTGGCCGATTGGGGCGGCATCGTGAAGGAAAACAAGGATGGCATCGTCTATGGCATCGGCGCGGCGCTTTACCCGGCCGTGGCCATCGCTACCCTGGCCATCTCGGTCAACCTGGTGGCCGACTGGGTGCTGAACCGCACCACATCGCTGAAAGGAGGCCGGGGATGAGCGAACCGCTTCTCAAGGTCCGTGGCCTCAAGATCGGCGCAACCGTCTATCCGCCGGGCGAAAAGCCGCATGACATCGAAATCGTGCACGGGGTCGATTTCGACCTCGAGCGCGGCAAGGTGCTGGGGCTGATCGGGGAATCCGGGGCTGGTAAATCGACCATCGGTCTGGCCTCGATGGCCTATGGCCGCGGCGGTGTGAAAATCACCGGCGGCGAGGTCTGGGTCAACGGGCGCGACATTCTCAAGACTTCGATGAAGGATGTGCGCGGCCTGCGCGGCGGCGAGGTCACCTATGTCAGCCAGTCGGCGGCGGCCTCGTTCAACCCGGCCAAGAAGATCATGGAACAGGTGATCGAGGCGGCGGTGGAACAGAAGAAGTTCACCAAGAAAGAGGCAGAGGCGCGGGCGCGCGCCCTGTTCGCCAAACTGGGTCTGCCCGATCCCGACAATATCGGCGAGCGCTATCCGCACCAGGTCTCGGGCGGGCAGTTGCAGCGCTGCATGACGGCGCTGGCATTGTGCCCCGAGCCCGATCTGGTGGTGTTCGACGAGCCCACCACGGCGCTGGACGTCACCACCCAGATCGACGTGCTGATGGCGATCAAGGAGGCGATCCAGGATACCGGCGTCGCCGCGCTCTACATCACCCACGATCTGGCGGTGGTGGCGCAGGTCAGCGACGACATCATGGTGCTGCGGATGGGCGACATGGTTGAGTACGGCGAGACCGACCAGATCATCAACCGCCCGCAGCAAGAGTATACTCAGGCGCTGGTGTCGGTCCGCTCGATCGAGCATGAGGAGAAACAGCCGACGCCCGAGCCGGTGCTGTCGGTCAAGGGTATCTCGGCCCGCTACAAAGGGCTGGCCTTTGACGTGCTGCATGACGTCACCGTCGACCTGCATCCGGGCCAGACCCTGGCCGTGGTGGGGGAAAGCGGCTCGGGCAAGTCGACGCTTGCGCGGGTGATCACCGGCCTGTTGCCCCCGCGCGAGGGCGAGATCAATTTCGCCGGACGCAAGCTCAGCCGCGATCTGGCCGGGCGTTCGCGCGAGGACCTGCGCGAGTTGCAGATGATCTATCAGATGGCCGACACCGCGATGAACCCGCGCCAGACCGTGGGCACCATCATCGGACGGCCGCTGGAGTTCTACTTCGGTCTGCGCGGCGCCGAAAAGCGCAAGCGCATCATCGAACTGCTGGACGAAATCGAGATGGGCGAGAAGTTCATCGACCGCTATCCGGCCGAGCTGTCGGGTGGTCAGAAACAGCGCGTGTGCATCGCCCGCTCGCTGGCGGCCAAGCCCAGAATGATCATCTGTGACGAGGTGACCAGCGCGCTCGACCCGCTGGTGGCCGACGGCATCCTGAAACTGCTGCTTGACCTGCAAAAGATCGAGGACGTGGCCTATCTGTTCATCACCCACGATCTGGCGACGGTGCGGGCGATCTCGGATTCCATCGCGGTGATGTATCAGGGCCGGGTGGTCCGCTACGGACCCAAGAGCCAGGTGCTGAGCCCGCCGTTCGACGACTATACCGACCTCTTGCTCAGCTCGGTGCCCGAGATGCGCCTCGGCTGGCTGGAAGAAGTGGTCGCCCATCGCAAGATGGAAAGCGCCGGCAACTGATACCCTCTCCCTCTCCGCCCATGCGGCGGAGAGGGAACGCGCGGTTCAGAAGGTCAGCTTGATCCCGCCGATGACCGTGTGCGAGCGCACCCCGTTCACCGCGGTGACGGTGGGCATGATCAGCGGCACGAACCCGTCGTTGAACAGGTATTCCGCGCCGATCGACATATGCGGGTTCAACACCATCTCCATCCCCAGGATCACCTGATCCATCTTCCGCCAGGCAGTGCCCTTAGCGCCCTGGATGCCACGACTGGCGGCCAGGGAATAGGTCACCGGCTTGCCCAGCAGGCTCGCCCGATAGCGCCCCTGCACCGTGGTGGCGTTGACACTGTGACCTGTGGCAGGCCAGACCTCTTCGGTCTGGGTGAATTCCGCCATCAGGTCGAAATTGCTGCCGCTCAGCGTGGCATTCACGTTATAGGCGCCGTTCCAGCTCCGGTTGATGCCGGTGCCGGGCGGGTGATGCGCGATGGTGCTGTCATAGATCGTGCCACGCAGGTACCCCGCACCCAGTTTCAGCGACATGTCTCCGCCCAGATCGACGCGGTGCGAGGCATTGACCGCGAAATTCTCGTAGTCGCCGTTGTTCTTGGGGCTGCTGACCACCCGCAACCCGCGATGGGCCGGCAGCAGCGACAGCGCCAGTTCGGTGCGCTCGGTGACATATCCCAGCTCGATCAGGGGATCGTCGCTCTGCGCCCAGAAATAGTGGCTGCTGTGGGTATGGGTAAACGGCGCATAGCTGGCGAAATTTCCGAAATTCACCGTCTTGCGCCCAACTGCCAGATAGAACGGGCTCTGGTTCAGGTCGCCCAGCGCGATCCAGTACTTGCGCAGCTGCGTCGCGTCCTGTCCGGGATATTCGACCTCGGTATACTCGCCCTGCACAAAGGCGGTGACCCAGGGCAGGGCCAACGTCGCGTTCAGCGAGGCCTCGTTCACCACGCCATATGTGTCCGAGGTGCCCAGCGTATGGGTGGGCGGCAGGCGCGACAGGATCGGGAACTTGCCCGCTGTATTGGTGCTTTCATGGATGACGCTGCCCAGGAAACGGCCGCCCAGATACAGGCGGTAATCCTGCAACGCGCCGCTTTGCCGGGCGCGCAGCGCCAGCACCGTCTTGTTGGTCACATCGTCCTGACGGTCGAACATCCGTGCGGAATAATCCGCATCGGTGGACACTGCCCCCGGCACGATGTCATGGCGACCATCCCAACTCTGCGCGTGACCGGAAGCTGTGGAAAAAACCATTGAGAAACAAACGGCTGAAATCGCCGCGGCATGTCTGACAGGCACTTGGCCCCCCATTTAGAACACAACAGAAAATACAGACCCCAAAGTTCGGATATCACGCACTTGTTACCAAGCTAACGGATATGTCCATCCGTCCGGAAACAACCCGCAAGTGTGACGCCGATGCACCGTTTCCGGTCGCGGCCAGACAGGGCTGGATCCGGGGCGAGGGATAGCATTGGATACGGCCGGAGCGCAGAAAGGGAATCGCACATGGACCGCAAGCTTCTTCTCATCATCCTCGATGGTGTCCCTTATCGGAACTTCCGGCGGTTGTTCGGCAATCTCGAAGGCTGGGTGGACAGTGGCGAGGCACGGATGTGGAAGCTGCGCGCCGTGCTGCCCTCGATCTCGGCCAGTTGCTATGCCTCTATCCATACCGGGGTCAGCCCGCAGGAACACGGCTGCACCGGCAACGGCAACGTGTTCCGGCTGGAACACAAGGATATCTTCAGCCAGGTCCGCGCGGGCGGCGGTGTGACCGGCGCGGTCACCCACAGTTTCTGGTCGCAATTCTTCAACCGCCACCCGTTCGATTATGTGCGTGACATCGAATATGACGAGCCCGACAGCGCCACGATCAACCATGGCCGGTTCCATACGATGACCGGTTACGGTCATGACAACCAGATGACGCCCTCGGATGTGGACCTGTTCGCGACCCTCACCAATCTGTGCCTGCGTTTCGGGCTGAACTATGGCGTCCTGCACACCTGCACGCTGGACAGCATGGGACACCGGTTCTTTCACGACTGTACCGAGATGGATCACGCCTGTTTCGTGATGGACGAGATGTTGGCCCCCTTCATCCTGCGCTGGCGGCAGCTGGGCTATGACGTGATCGTCACCGCCGATCATGGCCAGGACGAGCGTGGCCATCACGGCGGTCGCCACCCGTTGCAGCAGGAAACCGCGCTCTACTACTTTGGCGATGCCGAAGGGCCCGACGCCGATACCGTGATCGATCAGCTGCAACTGGCGCCCACCATCCTCGATCGTTTGGGCGCGCCGATTGCCGAGACGATGAAAGCCGCACGCTTTCTGAAATGATCCGTTGCTTGTGGCCGGGCCTGAAACCCGGTCACCCGCGCCGGCAAACAGGCGGTTTGGCCCCCTACCGGGCTACTCTCTGGCGGCGATTGCCTGCACCTTGACCTTGCCGCCAAAGGGCAACCTTGCAGCCTGATAGACCGTCCGCGCTGGCCGATGGCCCGGGGCAAACAGCGTCGCGTAAAGGGCGTTCACCTGTGGAAGATCATCAAGGTCGGCGAATGCCAGATCGACATAGACGATGTCCGTTGGGGAAAACCCTGCGGCTTCTGCGATGCGAAAGACGTGACCAAATGCGATCTCTGCCTCCTCACGCGCGGTTCCGGGAATGTAACCCGTTGGTCCAACCGACAGCTGACCGCTGATCCAGCACGTGTTTCCGACAACAACCGCATTGCTGATCGGCGAGGGCGATTCAGGCACACCGGCGACATCGACAATGTATTCTCGCGTCATTTCATCCTCCTTGCGCAGATACGCCGGAGGTATCAGCCCTGATCCGATGGGCACAGTGCAGCGGGGCGAAAGATCTGCCCTCGCACACAAACTTGATGACCAAGACAGGGTTCGGGCGCCAAAACGCGGCCTAGTTCGCCTTAATCGTAGGGCCAGAGCCCCTGCCCCAGTGCCTCGATCGCCAGGGTGATCCGCTCGAAACTGTCGGCGGCACGGGTGACACTGGAGCGCGCCCGCAGATAGCCATGCACCAGCCCCTCTTCGTTGATCCAGGCGGCGCGGCCTCCGGCGGCGGCGATGGCGGCGCAATAGTCGCGGCCATCGTCGCGCAGCGGATCGCAACCGGCGGTCACCGCCACAGTGGGTGGCAGGCCTGCGAAATCGCTGTCCGACAGCGGCGCCCAGCCGGGATCGCCCGCGGGTACCGGCCCGTCGAACCGCACCGACTGATAGTAAGCCACATCCGCCGTGCTCAGCATCGGCGCCTCGGCATGTTCGCGGTACGAGGGCGCCTCGGGCCGGGCCGACAGCAGCGGGTAAATCAGCACCTGACCCCAAATCTCGCGGCGCTGGCCACGTATCTGGTGCGCAACGGCGGCCATCAGGTTGCCACCGGCACTGTCGCCCGCCAGCACGATCGGGTCGCCGAACTGGGTCTCGGCCCATCCCACCGCCGCCAGGCAGTCCATCAGCTGCGCCGGGTGGCGATGCTCGGGGCAGAGCCGGTAATCGACCGCCACGACGCGATAGCCGGTGCGGGCGCAAATCTCGGCGCAGACATCGTCGTGACTGTCGAGCCCGCCCAGCACAAAGCCACCTCCATGAGCATAGACCACGGTGCGCGTGGGCTGTCCCGCCCAGTAGAGCCGCACCGGAACGCCGTTGGCATTACGATCCTCGGCCTGCACGCCCTCGGGACGACCCGCATGAAAGGCGCGGCACATGGCGTCATAGACCTGACGCTGACCCTCGATGCTCAGCGAGACCGCATCCTCGGGGTAGCTCTCAGCCGTACGCTGGACAAAGGCCCACGTTTCGGCATCGAGCAGCCGGTCATAATCTACCGGCTGTCCCTCGCCACTCACTCTGCCCATTCCCACGGCCGGGTATAGGCGCCCAGCACCTTGGCCACCTCGCCCTCGGTCGCGCCATGTGCCGCAAGCTGCGCCACCAGCCCGCGTTTCTTGTCATCGATCACCGACACCACCCGCGCGGCCGAACCCGCCTCGGTCAAGGCACCGTTATAGACACGCGTGATCGCGTTCTTGCGCAGATCGGGCTTGAACACCTTGCCCACGGCGGTCTTGGGCAGTTCCGGCAGGATGGTCATATGCTTTGGATGGGCGGCGCGTTCATGCACATGCACCTTGCAATATTCCATCAACTCGGCCTCGGTCACCTTGCCGCCCTCGACCAGTTCGACAAAGGCGCAAGGTACCTCGCCGGCATGGGCGTCGGGCTGGCCGATGGCCCCGGCAAAGGCCACCGCCGGGTGACCCAAGAGCGCCTCTTCGATCTCGGCGGGGTCGATATTGTGACCGCCACGGATGATCAGATCCTTGGCCCGCCCGGTAATCCACAGATATCCATCGCTGTCGAAACGGCCCAGATCGCCGGTGCGCAGATGGGTGCCGAAATAGTAGAGGTCCTTGTTCTTGTCCTCTTCGGTATAGGTGTGACCCGCATAGACGCCGGGGTTCGAGATGCAGATCTCGCCGATCTCGTCCACCGCGCATTCGACGGGACCATCTGGCGTGCCCTTGATGATCTTGACGTCCGTGTAGGGGAAGGGAATACCGATCGAGCCGATCTTTTTCTCGCCATCCACCGGGTTACAGGACACCAGACAGGTGGCCTCGGTCAGGCCGTAGCCTTCGATGATGGTGACTCCGGTCGCTTCTTCGAAGCGGCGGAACAGTTCGACCGGCAGCGGCGCCGAGCCGGAAAACGCGGTCTTGACGCTGGAGATATCCGCATCGACCGGGCGCTGCATCTTGGCCGAGATTGCTGTCGGCACGGTGATGATGAACGAGACCTTCCAGCGTTCGATCAGCTTCCAGAAATTGTCGAACACGCCGTCGCCGCGATAACCGGCCGGGGTCGGGAACACCACATGCGCGCCCGAGGCCACCGCCGCCATCACGATGACATGGCAGGCAAAAACGTGAAACAACGGCAGCGGACACATGATGGTGTCCTCTTCGGTAAAGAGAAGCGTATGCCCCAGCCAGCCGTTATAGATCATGCCGGAATATTTGTGCTGCGCCACCTTGGGCATGCCGGTGGTGCCGCCGGTGTGGAAATAGCAGGCCACCCGGTCGCCAGCGGAATCCGCGAATGTTAGCTCGGTCGGATGCTTGCGCATTTCGCGGTTGAAGCTGAGGTAATCGGCGTGGGCCAGATGTTCCTTGTCCGCCATCTTGGGCCGCACCAGCGGCACGATCCAGGATTTGGGCGGTGTCAGGTAGCGGTTCAGATCGACCTCGAGCACGGTGGTCACATGCGGGGCGTGGCGCACCGCCTCGGCCACCTTTTGCGCGATGTCGGTCTTGGGGAAAGGCTTCAGCGTGACCACCACCTTGGCGTTGGTTTCGCGCAGGATCGCCGCGATCTGCTCGGGCTCCAACAGCGGGTTGATCGGGTTGACGATGCCCGCCACCGCACCGGCCAGCATGGTGATCAGCGTCTCGTTGGTGTTGGGCAGCACATAGGCCACCACATCGTTTTCGCCGATGCCAAGGCTGCGAAACAGGTTGGCGGCCTGGTTGACCTTGGACAGAAGCTGCGACCAGGTCAGGGTTTCGGCCTTGTCGGTCGGCCCCGACAACAGCTGATAGCTCATGGCGTTGTGGTTCGGGAACCGTGTCGCGGTCCGCGTCAGCAGTTGGTGCAGCGTGGCGGGAACGTCCCGCGCCTCCCACGGCATTTCGTTTTCGACACGTGCGCGGTCTTCGAGCCCGGCAAACGGCATGAGCAATCCTCCCCAAGGGCCCGTTTCCCGAGCCATTCCATCCTTGATCCCAAGATGCGAAGAAACGCATCCCGGCGCAAGCTGGCGCTTAACCGGATGGCGCCGCGAAAGCGCCCGTGACGCAACGGCGAAATAAAGGTGACGTTGCGCCCCCGGCGCTTTGAACGGTGGAACCATGGGGGCGACGCACCGTGACGCCTCGTTTCACAAGTCGCCTTCTGATGTCAGGCCTGCGGACTACGCAGCATCTCGCCCGGATAGATCCTGTCGGGGTGGCTGCGCATCGGACGGTTGGTCTCGAAGCTCTCGACACCGCTGGCGTCCAGTCCCAGCTCCGCGATCTCCGTTTGCAGCGCCGCGACCTGCGGTTCTTCCGCGCCGCTGCCTCAGAGCTTCTTGCCGCTGCCCTTAACAAACCGCCGCAAACCCATGCCTGCTCTCATTCGGTTCCATCTGGACCCGAGGATGCGCCCGCGCAGAGGTTGGGACAAGCGGAACTATTCCGCCGCCAAACCATCGGTGAACTGAAGCCGTGCCAACCGGGCATAGAGCCCGTCGCCAGTCACCAGTTCGTCATGAGTGCCCTGGGCGACGATGCGGCCTTCTTCCAGCACCACGATGCGATCGGCCTTTTTGACGGTGGCCAGCCGGTGGGCCACGATCAGCGTGGTGCGGTCGGCGCTCAGCCGTTCCACCGCCTGCTGCACCGCGCGCTCGCTTTCGGCATCCAGCGCCGAGGTCGCCTCGTCCAGGAGCAGCACAGGCGCGTCGCGCAGGATGGCGCGGGCGATGGCGATGCGCTGTTTCTGGCCGCCCGACAGCATCACGCCGCGTTCGCCCACAAAACTGTCATAGCCTTCGGGCAGGGCAGCGATGAACTCATGCGCGGCGGCTGCGCGGGCGGCGTCCTCGACCTCGGCATCGCTGGCGGAGGGGCGACCAAAACGGATGTTCTCGCGCGCCGAGGCGGCAAAGATCATCGGATCCTGCGGCACCAGCGCCATATGGCGGCGGAATGCGGGCCGCGCCAGTGTCGTCAGGTCCTGCCCGTCCAGAAGTACCCGGCCCGATTGCGGGTCATAGAACCGCTGGATCAACTGGATCACCGTGGTCTTGCCGGCGCCCGAGGGGCCGACAAAGGCCACCGTTTCACCCGGCTGCACGGTCAGGCTCATGCCGTCAAGCGCCACCTGATCGGGCCGCGCCGGATAACGGAAGGTCACGTTGTCAAAGGTGATTTCGCCCCGTACCGGCGTGTTCAGCGTCGCTGGAGCCACAGGATCATTCACCGTATCTTCGGCGTTCAGCAGCTCGACCAGACGCTCGGTGGCACCGGCGGCGCGTTGCAACTCGCTCCAGATCTCTGAGAGCGCAGCCACCGCACCGGCCATGATCACCGAATAGATCACGAACTGAATCAGCGTGCCCTCGGTCATCACACCGGCACGCACGTCGTTGGCGCCCATCCACAGAACGCCCACGATGCCCGAGAACACCAGAAAGATCACGATCACTGTCAGCACCGCCCGTGTCGCGATCCGGCGACGCGAGACATCATAGGCGGTCTCGGTCACCTCGGCGAACGCGGCGCGGCTTGCGGTCTCGTTGGTATAGGATTGCACCGTCTGCACCGCGCCCAGCGCCTCGCCCGCATTGCCGGAACTGGCGGCGATCCAGTCCTGGTTCTCGCGGCTGATGGCGCGCAGGCGACGGCCCAGCACCAGGATCGGCACCAGCACCGCCGGCACCAGCAGCAGTACCAGCCCCGTCAGCTTGGCCGAGGTCAGCAGCATCAGCACCAGGCCGCCCGCGAACAACAGCATGTTGCGCAGCGCGATTGAGGCCGAGGAGCCCAGCACCGACTGGATCAGGGTGGTGTCGGTGGTGATCCGGCTAAGCACCTCGCCGGTCATGATGCGTTCGAAGAATTCCGGGCTCATGCCGATCACCCGGTCGAACACCGCCTTGCGGATATCGGCCACCACGCGCTCGCCCAGCCGCGTGACCAGCGCGTAACGGATGCCGGTGCCCAGCGCCAGCACCCCGGCAATGCCCAGCGCGGCCAGGAAATAGACATCCAGCAGGTCGCCATTCTCGATGCGGAAATTATCGACCACCCGGCGCACCGCCAGCGGCAGGGCCAGCGACATGCTGGCCGTCAGCACCAGCGCCATCAGCGCGCCCGCCATCAGCACCTTGTAGGGCTTCATGAACGGCCAGAGCGCGGACAGAACGCCAACCTTCTTCGAACCTGCGCGCTCTTCGCTGGCGACGGGGGCGGTGGGTCTGCGAGCCATGCGTTGCGATATCCTGCCATTGATCCGGATGCGCCCGGAAACCCGGGCTAGGTTCAGCTTCATGGCGGCGCGACCCGGCAGGGTCAAGCAATCTGCGCGCCCGGACCCTGTAAAAAGGTCCAAATGACGCAATCGGACGGCTATGTCGGGGCTGATGGATTGGAGCGGGCGGCGGGAATCGAACCCGCTTCATCAGCTTGGAAGGCTGAGGTAATAGCCAGTATACGACGCCCGCTCAGCAAGGGGATAGCTATGACATGCATCCGGTGGCGTCAAGGCCCGGATTGTGCGCCATTCCTGCCCCGCGAGGGAAGATGATTTGATGGTACGGGCGGCCGGATTTGAACCGGCACGGCCTATACGGCCCAGGCATTTTAAGTGCCATGTGTCTACCATTCCACCACGCCCGCAGCTCGTGAATCCGGAAGGGGAGGCCGGCATTGCTGCCGGCCGTCAGGTCCAGGTGGAACTCGATAACAAACTCTGGAAAAACAGCAAGGCCGAGGCCCTGCAACTCGTAACGAACTCAAATCAACCACCGGCCCCAACCGGATCCTCCTTCCTCTAATCAGATAGCGGGGCAATCTCAATGTGACGCAGATCACGACTGGCGAAAAAAGTGGAGATTCGCGGTGCTCAGATGTCCTGACCCTTGGGTTCCAGCGGGCCACCGGGTGCAACAAGACCACGCTCTGGCAGCCATGGGTTGAGTTCGAGCGCTTCGGCCAGGGCCATGCGCGCCTCGTCCAGGCGCCCCAGGCCCATCAGCGTCAACGCCCGGCCGCTCATCGCGGCCACGTGGTTCGGAGACAGCGCCAGCGCCTTGTCGAGATCGGGCAGCGCGGCGGCATAGTTCTGGCGCAGGTATTGGACAAAGGCACGCTGATTATAGCCCTCGGCATAGTCGGGGCAGTAGTCGACCAGCCGATCGAACTCGTTCAGCGCCCCCAGCAGGTCCCAGGCCCTGCGCCGCGACATGCCGTTGTCGAGGATCGCTTGGGCGGCCTCGTCCGGCGCGTCGGCCCATAGCTCCCACATCCGGTTCGAGATGGTGCGCGCATGCATTTCGTTGGGCGCAACGCGGATGTCTTCGATCAGATGCGCGATTTGCTCGGAGTTGTCTGGTGCGGCGGGGCATTCCGACGCCAGTGCGGCTCCGGGGACGAGCAGGAAACAGGCAAGGGCGATATGTCTCATATGCCAATGCTGACGCAAACGGGCCTCGCGTCAAGTAACGCTTTCGAGCGCGCCCAGCATTCCGGGTTCCTTCACCGCCTCCATCGCGACAAAGGTCGAGGTGCTGGAGACATGCGGCAGGGACGAGATGCGCTCGGCCAGAACGGTGCGGTATTCGGTCATCGAATGGGTCCGCACCTTGAGCAGATAGTCGAAATTCGACGCGATCATATGAGCCTGCTCGACCTCGCCGATGCGGCGCACGGCGGCGTTGAACTCGGCCAGCGCCTTTTCGCGGGTATCGCTGAGCCGCACCTCGACAAAGGCCACGTGATCGAGGCCCAGCCGGATGGGATCGACCAGCGCCCGGTAACCGGTGATGATCCCTGTCGTCTCGAGCCGTTTCAGCCGCGCCTGGGTGGGCGTCTTCGACAAGCCGATTCGCCGCGCGAGATCGGCAATCGAGATGCGCCCATCCGCCGCCAGATGGTTCAGAATCGCCCGATCATAACGATCCAGGTCCGGAAGGTTCATTTGCACTATAAGATCCCCTTTTTTTGGTCGATCTGCCTGCGGCTTGGCGATGATAAGGCGAAAGCACCCGTTGTTTCCCAGTAATATACGCCAACTGAACCGGAGGCACCATGACCAACGCCCTGCGTACCCATATCGACAGCCAGACCTATGCCGATCAATCCGCCTTGCTCGATCAACTTGTCGCGCAGGCCGCCCTATCCACCGCCGACCGCGCCGCAATCAGCGCCGCCGCCGCCGGGCTGGTGCGCGATATCCGCTCCAGCACCGCGCCCGGCATGATGGAGGTGTTCCTGGCCGAATATGGCCTGTCCACTGACGAAGGTATCGCGCTGATGTGTCTGGCCGAGGCGCTGTTGCGCGTGCCTGATGCCGACACGATCGACGCGCTGATCGAGGACAAGATCGCGCCGTCGGACTGGGGCAAGCATCTGGGGCATTCCTCCTCCTCGCTGGTCAATGCCTCGACCTGGGCGCTGATGCTGACCGGCAAGGTGCTGGACGAGCGCAAGGCAAGCCCCGTGGGCGCGCTGCGTGGCGCCATCAAGCGGCTGGGCGAGCCGGTGATCCGCACCGCCGTCTCCCGCGCGATGAAGGAGATGGGCCGCCAGTTCGTGCTGGGCGAGAACATCCAGGCGGCGATGAAGCGAGCGCAGGGGATGGAGGCAAAGGGCTATACCTATTCCTATGACATGCTGGGCGAGGCCGCCCGCACCGAGGCCGACGCCGCGCGCTATCACCTGAGCTATTCGCGCGCCATTGCCGCCATTGCCGAGGCCTGCACCCATGGTGACATCCGTGCCAATCCGGGCATCTCGGTCAAGCTGTCGGCCCTGCATCCGCGCTATGAGCTGGCGCAGGAGGCCCGCGTGATGGACGAGTTGGTGCCGCGCCTGCGGGCGCTGGCGCTTTTGGCCAAGGCTGCCGGCATGGGGCTGAACGTGGACGCCGAAGAGGCCAACCGGCTGGCGCTGTCGTTGCAGGTGATCGAGGCGGTGATGGCGGAACCGGCGCTGAAGGGCTGGGACGGGTTCGGCATCGTGGTACAGGCCTATGGGCCGCGCGCCGGGCTGGTGATCGACACGCTCTACGAAATGGCGCAGCGCCATGACCGCAAGCTGATGGTGCGGCTGGTCAAGGGCGCCTATTGGGACACCGAGGTGAAGCGCGCCCAGGTTACGGGGGTCGATGGCTTCCCCGTCTTTACGCAAAAGGCGGTGACCGATGTCTCTTACATCGCCAATGCGCGCAAGCTCTTGGGCATGACCGACCGGATCTATCCGCAATTCGCCACCCATAACGCCCATACGGTCGCCGCGATCCTGCATATGGCGCGGGATGGCCAGCCCTATGAATTCCAGCGCCTGCACGGCATGGGCGAGACGCTGCATAACCTTGTGCTGACCGCCAACAAGACCCGCTGCCGCATCTATGCGCCGGTGGGGGCGCATCGCGATCTCTTGGCCTATCTGGTGCGGCGCCTGTTGGAGAACGGCGCCAACAGCTCTTTCGTCAACCAGATCGTGGACGAGAACGTCCCGCCCGAAGTGGTGGCAGCCGACCCGTTCGAGACCGCGCAAAAACCGGCCAAGCCGCTGAAGCACGGGCCCGAGTTGTTCGCGCCCGAGCGCCCCAACTCGAAAGGGTTCGATCTGGGGCATCAGCCGTCGCTGGATGCGATCGACGCCGCGCGCGATCCCTTCCGCACCCATCGCTGGCAGGCAGGGCCGCTGCTGACCGAAGAGGCCTCGCCCGAGGCCGAGGAGGCCGTGGTCAACCCCGCCGATCCGCATGATATTCCGGGCAGCGTGGCCGCCGCCAGCGCGGCGGATGTCGAACTGGCATTGGCCAGCGCCCAGCCGTGGCAGGCCCCGGCGGCCGAGCGCGCCGCCACGCTGAACCGCGCCGCCGACCTTTACGAGGCGCATTATGGCGAGCTGTTTGCGCTGCTGCATCGCGAAGCGGGCAAGACCCTGATGGACGCGGTGGCCGAGCTGCGCGAGGCGGTGGATTTCCTGCGCTATTATGCCGCCAATATCCCCGATGCGGCGCCTGCGGGCATTTTCACCTGCATCAGCCCGTGGAACTTTCCGCTGGCCATCTTCTCGGGCCAGATCGCGGCGGCGCTGGCCACCGGCAACGCGGTGCTGGCCAAGCCCGCGCCGCAGACGCCGCTGATCGCCCATCGCGCGGTGCAGTTGCTGCA
Organism: Ruegeria sp. SAZD011; assembly: GCF_059612545.1. NCBI lineage: Bacteria > Pseudomonadati > Pseudomonadota > Alphaproteobacteria > Rhodobacterales > Roseobacteraceae > Ruegeria > Ruegeria sp. SAZD011. The sequence goes on from NZ_JBXWQU010000016.1 coordinate 67,785, forward strand.
CGAGGCCGGGGTGCCGCGCGACGCGCTGCAACTCTTGCCGGGCGGCCCGGCGGTGGGGGCGGCGCTGACCTCGGATGCGCGTGTTTCAGGCGTTGCCTTTACAGGCTCGACCGCGACGGCGCAGAAGATCCGCGCCGCCATGGCCGCACATATGCGCCCGGGCACGCCGCTGATCGCGGAGACCGGCGGGCTCAATGCGATGATCGTCGATTCCACCGCGCTGCCGGAACAGGCGGTGCAGGCGGTGATCGAAAGCGCGTTCCAATCGGCGGGCCAGCGCTGTTCGGCGCTGCGCTGTCTCTACCTGCAAGAGGATATCGCCGAGGACGTGCTGACCATGCTCAAGGACGCGATGGATGCGCTGAGCCTGGGCAACCCCTGGGCGCTGTCCACCGACAGCGGCCCGGTGATCGACGAGGCCGCACGCCAGACCATCGCCGACCATGTGGCGCGTGCGCGGGCCGAGGGACGGGTATTGAAGGAACTGGCCCTGCCACCCGAGGGCACGTTCGTGGCCCCCACCCTGATCAAGGTCGCAGGCATCGAGGCGCTGGAGCGCGAGATATTCGGCCCGGTGCTGCATGTGGCCACCTTCCGCTCGGATGAGCTGGACGCGGTGATCGGCGCGATCAACGCCACCGGCTATGGTCTGACCTTTGGCCTGCAAACCCGGATCGACGACCGGGTGCAGCATGTGACCGAGGCGGTGCATGCGGGCAATATCTATGTCAACCGCAACCAGATCGGCGCCATTGTCGGCAGCCAGCCCTTTGGCGGCGAGGGCCTGTCGGGCACCGGACCCAAGGCGGGCGGACCGAACTACATGGCGCGCTTCTGTGCGCCGGACCGGCAGCAGGCGGCGGCAGACTGGGCCACGCCGATGGCCACCCTGCCCCGCGCGACCGGCACGCCCGCGCCGGTACGAACGCAAAGCCTGCCCGGCCCGACCGGCGAGTCGAACCGGTTGAGCGAGATGGCGCGCCCGCCGCTCCTCTGCCTTGGGCCGACGGCAGCGGCGGTTGCGGCACAGGCACAGGCGGTCGAGGCGTTGGGCGGCACCGCGATCCGCGCCACCGGTTCACTGGCGGCGGAAGCTCTGGAAACGGTTGAGGGGATTTCAGGCGTGATGTGGTGGGGCGATGAGGAGACGGCGCGCGCCTATGAACTGGCCCTGTCGCGCCGGCCCGGCCCGATCCTGCCGCTGATCCCCGGCCAGCCCGACCGGGCACGTGTACTGGCCGAGCGCCATGTCTGCGTCGACACCACCGCCGCGGGCGGCAATGCCGCGCTGCTGGGTGGCATGGGCTAAGGCAGGGAGCGCTCCCGCCTGCCGCCGGATCTTGCGATCCGCGGCAGTTGGGCCGGGGGCGCCGCTAACGCGGCGCGCCCGGCGCCTCTTGACCTCTGCCGCGTTTGCCCGCAGCGTCGCGGGATGTTTCCGATCCGCGATCACAACCCCTCGGGCCGAACGCCCTATGTCGTCTACCTGCTGCTGGCGGCCAATATCGGGATTTTCCTCGCCACTCTGGGCATCATGGAGGATCCCCGGCTGATCGGCCGCTTTTACTATGACTATGCGATCATCCCGGCCCGCATCTCGGACGGGGACGGGTGGCCGTCACTGGTCACTTCGGTCTTTCTGCATGGCGGCTGGATGCATCTGGGTGGCAACATGCTGTTTCTGTGGATCTTCGGCGACAACCTCGAAGACGAGATGGGGCATCTGGGCTTTGCCTTGTTCTACCTTGCCGCAGGGATTGGGGCCGGGCTGATCCATGTTCTGAGCGGCCCTGAGTCTCTGGTTCCAACCATCGGTGCCTCGGGCGCGATTGCCGGGGTGATGGGGGGCTATCTGCTGCTGTTTCCGCGTGCGCGCGTCGATATCCTGCTGATCCTGTTCGTCTATTTCCGCATTTTCACGATCCCCGCCTTCGTGATGCTGGGGGCCTGGTTGGGGTTCCAGTTCCTGGGCGGGTTCAGTTCGGACCCGGATACCGGTGGCGTTGCCTATTGGGCGCATACGGGCGGTTTCGCAGTGGGGTTGGTGCTGACGCTGCCTCTCTGGCTCCGGCGTGGCGGGCGGGCTTTCTGGCGCCGGACCGCGGGGCATCCGCCGCATCCCGAGCAAAAATACCGCCTGACTCCCAGCCGGATCCCCAAGATACCGCGCAGGTGAGCGCCACGAACGCAAAAACCCGGCCATTGGCCGGGTTCAAGATTTTTCGACGAAAAATCTAGGTCGCGGCTTAGCCGCGGATCACCTTGGCAAACGGGTCGAATATGTCGCCGTTGGCGCATATCACCTCGCCGCTGTCGAGGATCGAGTTTTCGGGATCGAGCGCCTCGACCAGGCCGCCCGCTTCCTTGACGATGATGATCCCGGCAGCCATGTCCCAGGCATTCAGGCGCCGCTCCCAGAACCCTTCGTAGCGGCCCGCCGCCACATAAGCCATGTCGAGCGCAGCCGAGCCCCAGCGCCGTACGCCGGCGCAGACCGGCATCAGCCGCGCCAGATCCTGAAGCGTCAGCGGCAGGTCGGCGCGCCCGCCAAAGGGCAGGCCGGTGGCAAAGATCGACTCGATCATCCGGTGGCGGCCCGACACCCGGATACGCTGATCGTTCATCCAGGCGCCTTCGCCCTTTTCGGCAAAGAACATCTCGTCCTTGGCGGCGTCATAGATGACACCGGCGACAACCTTGCCCTTGTGCTCGAGCGCGATGGAGATCGCCCAATGCGGCAGCCCGTGCAGGAAGTTGGTAGTGCCGTCCAGCGGATCGACGATCCAGCGGCGCGTGGGGTCCTCGCCCTCTTCCGAGCCGCCCTCTTCGGCCACCCAGCCATAGGTCGGGCGGGCATTGCGCAGCTCTTCCTTGAGGATCGCCTCGGCGGCTATATCGGCCTTGGACACAAAATCGCCCGCGCCCTTCATCGACACTTGCAGGTTCTCGACCTCGCGGAAATCCTTCACCAGCGACCGGCCTGCCTTGCGGGCGGCCTTGATCATGATGTTGAGGTTCGCACTGCCAATCATCGGGGAGCTCCTGTTCGGTCAAGCCGCGCGTATACTCGCGCGGGCGCGACTTGCCAAGGGGCTCTCTGTGCAAGGCGGTTGCCATACCGGTGCATAGCGCCGCGTCATCGGCTCGGCACGGTTTGCAGCCCCCGAGCGGCACTCTAGACTGTTTCCGAGCAAAGGAGCCCTCCCATGACCGACCGCATGTACCGCATCGCCCTCGCCAGCCGCCCGACCGGCGCGCCCGAGGCCGCCAATTTCTCGTATGAAGAAGCGCCCGTTCCCACCCCCGGCCCCGGCGAGGTGCTGGTACGCGTCCATTACATGTCGCTCGACCCTTATATGCGGGGCCGTATGGACGATGCCAAATCCTATGCCGCGCCAGTGCCCATCGGTGGCACGATGGAGGCCGGCGGCGTGGGCGAGGTGATCGCCTCGAACGATCCGGGGTTTGCGCCGGGCGATTTCGCCTTCGGCATGTTCGGCTGGGCGACACACGGCGTGCAGCCCGCGAAGATGCTGCGCAAGATCGACCCCAAGGTGATGCCGATCACCACCGCGCTGGGCGTGCTGGGCATGCCGGGGTTTACCGGCTGGTTCGGGTTGATGGAGCATGGTCGACCCAAGGCCGGTGAAACGCTGGTGGTGGCCGCGGCCACCGGGCCGGTGGGCTCGATGGTGGGTCAGGTCGCGCGCCTGGCCGGGCTGCGCACGGTGGGCGTCGCGGGTGGAGCCGACAAGTGCCGCATCGCAACCGAGACCTTTGGCTTTGACGCCTGCCTGGATCACCGCGCCTTTGAGACGGCGGCGGACCTGCGCCGGGCGCTGGCCGCAGAATGCCCGGACGGGGTCGACATCTATTTCGAGAATGTCGGCGGCAAGGTGCTGGAGGCGGTGCTGCCGCTGATGAACAACTTTGGCCGTATCCCGATCTGCGGCATGATCAGCTGGTACAATGCCGGGGGCCTGGGTGCGGGCGCGACGGACCCCGGACTGACCGGTCCGGCAATCTGGCGCTCTATCCTGGTCAAGTTCCTTTCCGTGAACGGCTTCATCATCTCGAACCATTTCGACCGCTACCCGGCCTTCCTGTCCGAGGTAGCCCCAAAACTGGCCAACGGCGAGATCCGCTATCTCGAGGACGTGGCAGAAGGGCTGGAAAACGCGCCTGCCGCCTTCATGTCCATGCTCAGAGGCGGCAATACAGGCAAGCAGATCGTCAAGCTGATCTGATCTGGACCTGGCTGCGCTTTGCTCTTCGGTTCGAAAGTTGTGAAGCGCAGCATCCATAAATTGCAAATTCTAACGATTCTCTACCATAAGATGTGACGCCGATCACATACCCGAACTCTTTTTCCTGTCAGCCTGATCCTGCTCGCATCGAGATTTGAGCGAGTTTGAAAGTCTAACGCTCAATCATATTAGGGCGGCGGCGCCTGCGTTTTCCGCCCGGAACAGGAGGAAGAACATGACCACCTATCACGAGTTTTCCCAGGAAGATATTCAGGGCCTGATCGACGCCGGCAAAGCCCATCACGACACAATCAACCTCAAGGCGATGGGACCGTCCGATGCCATGCTGCACGCCTCGCCGCTGGTGCTGGGCGAAACCTGCATCTCGGTCACGGTCGAAGACCACAAGGTCTGTCTGCACCTGCCGATCATCGACAAGAAGATCTGCTTTCCGATCCCGGTTTCGGTGCCGAACGGTACCGCGGCAAAGGCCTGCCTGAAGATCTGCACGACCATCGGCATCCCGACCGGTGTCTGCGTCACGATCTCGGCCCTGGGCATGCAGATCGTGCATCAGTGCTTTGGCAAGTGCTGAACTGAACGCGTCAACCGGGGCCTTGTCCTGGACAAGGCCCCTCTAGTGGTTTTGCAATTTGCGCGCCTCGGTCCGGGCGAGCCCGACCAGTTCACGTACAAACGGTTTTTCCAGATCTTCGCTACGAACCGCCGCGTAGAGCCGACGGGTGATCCCCGTCTTGGTCAAGGGCCGCGTCACGTAGTCCGAGCTGTATTTCACCTCGCGCACCACCCAATCGGGCAGCACCGATACCCCCCGGTTCGACGCCACCAACAGCAAGATCACCGCCGTCAATTCGGCCTGACGCACTTGCGCCGGTTCCACCTTGGCCGGGATCAAAAGCTGGCTGAACACATCCAGCCGCGACCGTTCCACCGGATAGGTGATCAAGGTCTCTCCCCGGAAATCCTCGGCCTCGATCCACGGCTTTTCCGCCAGCGGATGGGTCGAGGCGGCGACAAATACCGCGTTGTAATCGAAGAGTTCCACGAACTCGACGCCGGGGATGTCCTCGGGGTCCGAGGACACGACCAGATCGACCTCTTCCTTTTGCAGCGCGGGCAGCGCATCAAACGCCAGACCGGGCCGGATATCCACATCCACGTCCGGCCAGCTCTTGCGAAACGCCTCCAGCACCGGGAACAGCCATTCGAAACAGGCGTGACATTCGATGGCGATATGCATCCGCCCCGATCGCCCGTCGCGCAAGGACGAGAACTCGGCCTGCATCGCCTCGACCTGCGGCAGGATCTGCTCGGCCAGCCGCAGCAGGCGCATCCCCGCCGCCGACAGTTTCATCGGCTTCGACCGCCGCACGAACAGCTCGACCCCGGCCTGATCCTCCAGCCCCTTGATCTGATGGCTCAACGCCGATTGGGTGATGTTCAGCTGATCGGCGGCACGGGCCAGCCCGCCACATTCATGGATCGCCTTGATGGTCCGCAAATGCCGGAATTCGATATGCATCTTATAGTGTCGCTCATGTTGTTCTTGAGTATTATGAAGTTGTCTCACAATGCTGCAGGTGCGACAAGAGGCGAAACACCGCCCCTTGCGCAGGATGACCGCCCAAATGACCGCCCCCCAGATCTCCTTCGAATTCTTCCCGCCGAAAAACCTCGAAGCCTCGTTCCGGCTCTGGGACACGGTGCAGGTGCTGGCGCCGCTGGCCCCCCGTTTCGTCTCGGTCACCTATGGCGCCGGCGGCACCACCCGCGAGCTGACCCGCGACGCGGTGGCCACGCTGCACAAATCCTCGGGCCTCAACGTGGCGGCCCACCTGACCTGCGTGCAGGCAAGCCGCGAGGAAACGCTGGCCATTGCCGACAGTTTTGCCCGGGCCGGTGTCACCGACATCGTCGCCCTCCGTGGCGACCCGCCGCAGGGCGCGGGCCGCTTCACCCCGCATCCCGGCGGTTTTGCCAATTCGGTGGAGTTGATCCAGGCCCTGGCCGAAACCGGCAAATTCGCCATCAGGGTCGGCGCCTACCCGGACATCCACCCCGAAGCCGCCAGCGCCCAGGCCGACATTGACTGGTTGAAGGCCAAGCTGGACGCAGGGGCGAATGAGGCGCTGACCCAGTTCTTCTTCGAGGCGGACACCTTCTTCCGCTTCCGCGACGCCTGCGCCAAGGCCGGCATCGACAAGCAGATCACGCCGGGCATCCTGCCGATCGAGAACTGGAAAGGCGCGCGCAACTTCGCCCGCCGCTGCGGCACTCATATCCCGGCCTGGGTCGAGGACGCCTTTGACAAGGCCACCCGCGACGGGCGCGAGGATCTGCTGGCCACCGCCATCTGCACCGAGCTCTGCTCGGAGCTGATCGAGGGCGGCGTCGACAAGCTGCATTTCTACACGCTGAACCGCCCCGAACTGACCCGCGATGTCTGCCACGCGCTTGGCGTCACCCCCAAGGTGTCGCTCCAGAACGTCGCGTAACGGTTGAGCATCCCGCGGCCCCTGCTAGCGTTCCTTCAACCCTGACCCGGAGGAACGCGCCATGACTTTCGCCAACGGACCCGAAGAGCTGCTGGGACCGGCCGACATGGCCAATATCTCCGGGCTCGACTTCATGCAGGGCATCCTCGATGGCCGCCTGCCCGCCCCGCCCATCGCGCGCACAATGGGCTATCACCTGCACGCGGTCGCCGAAGGCCGCGTCGCCTTTCGCGGCACGCCGACCTTCGATGTCTGCAACCCGCTTGGCGCCGTGCATGGCGGCTGGTACGGCACCCTGCTCGACAGCGCCATGGCCTGCGCGGTGCAGACGATGGTGCCGCAGGGCGCCGCCTATACAACGCTGGAATACAAGATCAACATCATCCGCTCGATCCCGACCGGGACCGAGGTCGAATGCGTAGGCATCGCCGATCACGTCGGCCGCTCCACCGGCGTCGCCCATGGCGAGATCAGGGGCGTCGAGGACGACCGCCTCTATGCCACTGGCTCGACCACCTGCATCGTCCTGAATATCCCACGCGGTTGAATTCGAGCATTTGTGACCAGAAAGAAGCGGCACCCCCGCCGATTCATTTCGCCGAAAATACTCCCGCCGGAGGCATCCTACCTCTCAACCCGTTGCCGACCGGCACGCATTGCGCGGCCTCACAACGATCACCCGCCCGAGGCGGCGGCACGCCGCCGAGAAATCGTCTTGCGGCGCAGGCGCGCAATCTGGCAGCGGCCCGCTCAGCCGTAGCTGCGTGAGCGCAGGTAGGGGGCCGGCAGACCGGTGGGCAGCGCGTCGCCGGTCACGCTTTCATGCAACCGCTCGCTGGGGTCCTTGCCGACGGTGCGGGCCGAGCGCAGCAAAAAGATCTTGCCCCAGCCGTTCCAGGTGCCCACCGAAGGCGCGTTGGGATCGGTGGGAAAGCGCGCGCGCCAGCCCTCGGGCAGCGGCAGGCCCAGGTTCTCGGCCCGCTCCAGCATCCAGACCAACGAGAGATTGGCCAGCGGCCGGGCGCGCTCATCCCCGCCCAACTGCCCGCCCACATCGCCATGCGTGCCACGGAACCAGACCTGCTCCACATGGCCACGGAATTCGGGCTTGCAGTCCCACAGGATCGGCTCGAACACGTCGCGTGTCTCGTTCAGCGCCAGCGCGTGATAGCCATGGCGCACGCTGCGGCCCAGATGGTGGCTGTGAAAGGCGTGCCGCTGTTCCGACAGGCGCCACAGCAGTGGCAGCCGCAGGCCCAGCGCCTTGACCGTGTCCCAGACCCCGACCATTTCGATCATCACGTCCCGGTGACAGTAGAGGCCGCGAAACACCTGCGCATGCGGTCCCTGCACGTCGCATTCATAATGGCGATAGGCCTGCCGGATATTGCGGACGGTGGCATGTTCGGCCTTCAACAGCCCTACCATGTCGATCACCCCGGCCAGGCTGCGCACCGCATAGGCGCCGCGTGAATATCCCAGCAGAAAGATCCGGTCGCCCGGTCGATAGCGCGAGGCGAGATAGCCATAGGCCCGCCGGATCTGGCGGTTCAGCCCCCGGCCCATCATCACGTCGGGCGTCGTGCGCCAACTGGTCCACTGCACCCCGGCCTCGTAAAACACCGAAACCTGCGCCCCCATCTCGCACATCAGCCGATAGGTCTGTCCCGCATGGGTCTCGCGCCCCGGCTCCAGCGTCGACATGGTCCCGTCGAGGATGATCACATGGGTCTGCGGTCCCCGCTGGCGCACCTCGCCAGAATGGGCGGCGCTGAGCGGCCGCCCCAGCCATCCCAGTAGCTTTCTACTCAGCCGCGACAGGTTCAGCATTCAGTAATTCCCAAAGCCTGAGAGGGGTAAAGGGCATATCCGCCTGCCTCACCCCCCGATCCCAGATCGCATCCTGCACCGCGTTCGCAATCGCGGCCAATGCGCCGACCGTACCGGCCTCGCCACAGCCTTTCATCCCCATCGGGTTGGCTGTCGACGGCACCGGCACCGAGGTAAACCCGATGATGGGAACCTCGCTTGCGCGTGGCAAGGCATAGTCCATGAACGTTGCCGTGAGCAGCTGCCCCTCGTCGTCATGCACCACGTGCTCGCAGAGCGCCTGGCCGATCCCCTGCGCCACCCCGCCATGAACCTGTCCCTCGGCAAGCAAGGGATTGATCAGGTTTCCAAAATCATCCCAGACCCGGTAGCGGTCCACTTGGGCGTGGCCGGTTTCGGGGTCGATCACGATCTCGGCAAGATGCGCGCCGTTGGGATAGGACCGACCCGGCAGCTTGGCCCGCGCGGCATGGCGCAGAAGGTCATTGCGCCCGTCGGCCCGCGCCATGGCAGCGGCCTCCAGCAGCGAGGGCGTCAGGTTCGAGCCGGGCGCCCGAAAGGTTTCATCGTCAAATATCACCGCGCTCTCTTCGACCCCCATCTTGTCGGCCAGATAGGGGGTAAAGGCCGCCACCATTGTGTCGACCGTTGCCAGGGTCGCGTTGGTTTGAACCGTGACCGAACGCGATCCGCCCGTGCCGCCGCCCTGTGCAATGCGGTCACTGTCACCCTGCACCACCCGGATCCGGTCCATCGGCAGGCCGGTCTGGTCGGCCAGAAACCGGGCATAGACGGTTTCATGCCCCTGTCCGTTCGATTGTGTGCCGACCATCAGGTCCACGGTGTCATCCTCGTTGAAAGCGATCTCCGCCCCTTCGGAAGGATCGCCCAGAATGCTTTCGATATAGTAACACACTCCGATCCCGCGCAGCAGGCCGCGCACAGCATCGTTATCCCGGCGCACGCTGAAGTCCTGCGCCTCGGCCTCGGCGAGCCGCAGCAGGCGGTCGAAATCGCCCACGTCATAGGTTTCGCCCGTCGCGGTCTTGTAGGGGAACGCCTCAGGCCGGATGAAGTTGCGGCGCCGGATCTCCCAGGGGGTGACCCCCAACTCGCGCGCGGCCCGGTCCATGACCCGCTCCAGCACATAGATCGCCTCGGGCCGGCCCGCCCCGCGATAGGCATCGACCTGGGTCGTGTTGGTATAGTACCCCTCGACCTGCAACCAGGCGGTCTGGATGTCATAGACCCCGGTCAAAACGCGCGAGAACAGCTGGGTCTGGATAGCCTGCCCGAAATGGCTGTTATAGGCGCCCAGATTGCAGCGGGTGCGCACCCGGTAGGCGGTGATGCGCAGATCGGCGTCAAAGGCCAGTTCCGCCAGCGAGGTCAGGTCGCGACCATGATTGTCACTCAGCATCGCCTCGGTCCGGTCCGACATCCAGCGCACCGGTCGGTTCAGCAACCGTGCCGCATGGGCGACGGTGAAATATTCGGGGTATGGCATCGCCTTCATGCCGAACCCGCCCCCCACATCCGGGGTAGTGACGCGTAGCGCCTCGGGGTCGATCCCCAGTTTCTCTGCCAGTTGCGCCTTCATCCCCCAAACGCCCTGGCCGCCATAGGCGAAATGCAGTCGCCCCTCGACCATCTCGGCGTAACAGCCGCGTGGCTCCATCGAGTTGGTGATGACCCGGTTGTCGTCGACCTGCAACCCGACCACATGTGCGGCGCTGGCAAAGGCCGCCTCGGTTGCGGCCTCATCGCCCAGCCCCCAATCAAACGCACGATTCTCGGGAGCCTCCGCGTGGATCGCCGGGCCGCCCGGGCCCACGTCGGTTATCACCGGAAGGTCGCGGATATCCATGCCCATCGCTTCGATCGCGTCGCGGGCCTGATCAGCGGTTTCGGCCACCACCATCGCCACCGCCTCGCCCACAAAGCGCACATGGTCGCGCGCCAGCATCGGCCGTTCCGGCGCTGCCCCCTGACTACCATCGCGATTGGCCATGGTGGTGCCGCTCAGCCCCACCTTTACCCCTGCCGCTTCGAGATCGTCCAGTGTCAGCACCAGATGCACGCCCGGCATCTCGCGCGACGCGCCCAGGTCCAGATCGAGGATTTCACCATGTGCCACCGGCGAGCGAAAGAACATCGCCACCAGCGCATCACCCGGAACCAGGTCGTCGACATACCGGCCCTGGCCGGTCAGAAAGCGTTGGTCCTCGATCCGCGTAACCGGCTGGCTTTTGCCGAATTTTTCCATTGCTTTCCCCTTCGCCCGCAATCTGCCTCATCCGAGACTAGCCTGTGCCCACGGCTTGTCCAGTCGCCCGGCGATACCGCAGAGTGCGCCTCTGAGCCATACACCAGTGGCACCACGCTCAAGCGCGTGGATTTGTGCACGCAAAAGGCTTATAAGCGTGCATGTGCAGCTGGAACCCGGATGAGTGTTTCACCTTCGCCGCCCCGTTGGACAGCGGGCGCGAGGCCCGACACAGCGTGCAGGTCAAAGGCTCCGGTCCGCCCATCCTGCTGTTGCAGGAACTGCCCGGTATCGGCCCCGAGACACTGGCGCTGGCCGATCGCCTGATCGCGGCGGGGTTCACCGTCTACCTGCCACATTTCTTCGGAACCTTCGGCAAGACCACGCTTGTAACCAACGCCGCGCGCCTGTTCTGTGTCCGTCGCGAGTTCAACATGTTTCTCAGGGGCCGACAAAGCCCGGTTGCCACGTGGATGCGCGCCCTTGCCCGCCATATCCGCGACCGGCAGGGCGTGCCGGGCATCGGCGTGATCGGCATGTGCCTGACCGGCAGTTTCGCCCTGGCTCTGATGGCCGATGACGCCGTTCTGGGTGCCGTGGCCAGCCAGCCGGCCCTGCCCGTTTTCGGGGGCGACGCCCTGCCGATGAGCGAGGCCGACATTTCCGGTGCCCGCGCGGGCATGGCCGCCAGGGGGCCAGCCCTGGCCATGCGCTATCGCGACGACAAGATGGCCCCCGCAAGGCTGATGCGCAGCCTCGAGACTGCATTTGGCGAGGGGCTTGATACGATCGAATATCCTGGCAGCAAGCATTCCCTGCTGACCCTGCATTTCCACGAACCGGCCTATCGACGGGTCGAGGCATATTTCCGCGACAGGCTTGACTGCTGAATGCGTCCTGCCACCGGATGGTCCAGCAACGATTGCCCCAGTTGCCGCAGCTTGGGCAAACCGGTACGCGCCACATATTTTTCACCCGTATCGCGGCCCCTCCGGTAGCGTCATGCGTATTTGAAACCGGAAAGAAGCAGAAACGAAGCGCCCCGATCCGGTGGCCGTCCGTCCGCAAGGGGATAATCCTGCCGCGGGACAGGGGCGGCTTCTTCCTGGTACGGTCATCGGCTCTCCAGCCTGTACCGCATCCCCAGCCTGCGGCGATTCTGGTTAACAAAGACTTGCCGCTTCTTTCTGGTCAAAAATACTCATTTCCGCCCCCTCCACCCGCGATCCGGCCCGAAGCAACAAGAAAACATGGCCTGCCGCCTTTTCCTTCGCCTCGCCTTTGGGTAATTGATCCCTCGATTGACCGAAGGGATCCCCACGATGGCGATGGAAAAGACATTCGACGCGGCCGAGGCCGAGGCCCGCATCACCAAGGCCTGGGAAGAGGCCGGCGCCTTCAAGGCGGGCGCGAACCGTTCGCGTGACGAAAGCTTCACCATCATGATCCCGCCGCCCAACGTGACGGGCGCGCTGCATGTGGGCCATGCCTTCAACAACACGCTCCAGGACATCCTGACCCGCTGGCACCGGATGCGCGGTTTCGACACGCTCTGGCAACCCGGTCAGGACCATGCGGGCATCGCCACCCAGATGCAGGTGGAAAAGATGCTGGCCGCCACCCAGCAGCCCTCGCGCCGCGAACTGGGCCGCGAGGAATTCCTCAAGAAGGTCTGGGAGTGGAAGGGCCAGTACGGCGGCACCATCGTCGAGCAGTTGAAACGCCTCGGCGCCTCCTGCGACTGGTCGCGCAATGCCTTCACCATGGCGGGCGCCGCCGGCGACCCGCGCACCGGCCACGAAAATTCGCCGAATTTTCATGATGCGGTGATCAAGGTCTTTGTCGACATGTACAACAAGGGCCTGATCTATCGTGGCAAGCGGCTGGTCAACTGGGATCCGCATTTCGAGACCGCGATCTCGGACCTCGAGGTCGAGAATATCGAGGTCGCGGGCCATATGTGGCACTTCAAATACCCGCTCGCGGGTGGCGCCACCTATACCTATGTCGAGAAGGACGAAGACGGCAACATCGTGCTTGAGGAAGAGCGCGACTATATCTCCATCGCCACCACCCGGCCCGAGACCATGCTGGGCGACGGCGCGGTGGCCGTGCACCCTTCGGACGAACGCTATGCCCCCATCGTGGGCAAGCTCTGCGAAATCCCGGTCGGCCCCAAAGAGCATCGCCGCCAGATCCCGATCATCACCGATGAGTACCCGGACAAGGATTTCGGCTCGGGCGCGGTCAAGATCACCGGCGCGCATGATTTCAACGACTATGCGGTGGCCAAGCGCGGCAGCATCCCGCTCTATCGCCTGATGGACACGCGCGGCCAGATGCGCGCCGACGGTGCGCCTTACGCCGAAGAGGCGGGCAAGGCGCAGGACTATGCGCGCGGGCGAGCATTCACCGAGAACGAGATCGACGTGATCAACCTGGTTCCCGACCACCTGCGCGGCCTCGACCGGTTCGAAGCGCGGGCGAAAGTGGTCGAAGAGATCACCACCGAGGGTCTCGCCGTGATGACCGTGGCATCGGACCCGCGCCTGGGCACCGCCGCGCTGAAACCGGGTGCCGAGGGGGCGGATACCATCGTGCCGCTGGTCGAGGCCAAGCCCATAATGCAGCCCTTCGGCGACCGCTCCAAGGTGGTGATCGAGCCGATGCTGACCGACCAGTGGTTCGTCGACGCCGAAAAGGTCGTCGGCCCCGCGCTGGACGCGGTGCGCGACGGCACGGTCAAGATCATCCCGGAAAGCGGCGAAAAGACCTATTACCACTGGCTGGAAAACATCGAACCCTGGTGCATCTCGCGCCAGCTGTGGTGGGGGCATCAGATTCCGGTCTGGTATGGCTTCGACCTGTCCCGCGAAAGCTTCGCCGATGATGAGAATGATGGAGCGCTCGACCTGGTCGAGATGGGCCGCCTGCTGTCGGAACAGAAACTGCTGCTGGGCGATGAGCATCATTTCTGCGCGCCCGATTTCGAGGCAGTCATCCGGCAGGTGGCCGATGCCGAGGCGCCGCTGCCCACGCCGCTTAACCATGCCCGCGTGATCGAGGTCGAAGACCGTGCCGCTGCCGTGCATGCGCTGGCGGCTGGACTGGCCGAATACGAGATGTCGCAGGACCCGACCAAATTGGTCTATCCGGTCTGGCGCGACCCCGACGTGCTCGACACCTGGTTCTCCTCCGGCCTCTGGCCCATCGGCACGCTGGGCTGGCCCGAGGATACCGACGAGATGCGCCGGTATTTCCCGACCTCGGTCCTGATCACCGGGTTCGACATTCTGTTCTTCTGGGTCGCCCGGATGATGATGATGCAGCTTGCGGTCGTGAACGAGGTGCCGTTCCACACCGTCTATCTGCACCAGCTCGTCCGCGACGAGAAGGGCAAGAAGATGTCCAAGACCACCGGCAACGTCATCGACCCGCTGGAGATCGTCGACGAATTCGGCGCCGACGCGCTGCGGTTCACCAATGCGTCGATGGCGGCCATCGGCGGGGTCCTGAAACTGTCGAAAGAGCGGATCACAGGCTATCGCAACTTCACCACCAAGCTGTGGAACGCCATCCGCTTTGCCGAAATGAACGAGGTCTTTACCGACGCCGTGCCGCAACTGAACGCCGCCGAGCTGGCGCCGAAGGCCGCCGTCAACCGCTGGATCATCGGCGAAACCGCCCGTGTGCGCGAAGAGGTGGACGCGGCGCTGGACAGCTACCGCTTCAACGACGCGGCCAACGCGCTTTATGCCTTTGTCTGGGGCAAGGTCTGTGACTGGTACGTCGAACTCTCCAAACCCCTGTTGCAGGGCGCGGATACCGAGGCCCAGGCCGAGACCCGCGCCACCATGCGCTGGGTGATGGACCAGTGCCTGGTGCTGCTGCACCCGATCATGCCCTTCATCACCGAAGAGCTTTGGGGGCTGACCGCCGAACGGGCAAAGATGCTGGTGCATGCCGACTGGCCCACCTACAAGGCCGCGGATCTGGTCGATAACGCCGCTGACCGCGAGATGAACTGGGTGATCTCGGTGATCGAGAACACGCGGTCCGCCCGCGCCCAGATGCGCGTGCCTGCCGGCCTCTATGTGCCCATGATAGTGACGGAAATCGACGATCACGGTCAGGCCGCCTGGGACCGGAACGAAGCGCTGATCAAACGTCTGGCCCGCATCGACAGCCTGACCAAGGCGGATGTGATGCCCAAGGGCTGCATCTCGATCGCGGCCCCTGGCGCGGCCTTTGGCCTGCCGCTCGCCGAGATCATCGACATCAGCGCCGAGAAGGAGCGTCTGGAAAAGGCCAAGGGCAAGCTCGCCAAGGAGTTGGGCGGCCTGCGCGGGCGCCTGAACAACCCCAAATTCGTGGCATCCGCGCCAGACGAAGTGGTTGAAGAGGCCCGCGAGAACCTCGCCGCCCGCGAAGAGGAAGAAGCCCGGATCGACGAGGCGTTGGCGCGTCTGGCGGAACTGGGTTGAGCCTTTCACTTCGCTCCAAATACTCATGAAAACGCCCCCGCCGATGTCGCAACCGGCGGGGGTTTTTGCTAGGCTCCGCTCATGCTGAACAGCCTGCGTACCCTGATCGAACGCCAGATCCTCAAAGCCCGCGCCGAGGGCAAGCTCTCGGGTCTCGAAGGCGAGGGCAAACCCCTGCCCGACCGCTCCCACGAGGCGACGGGCGACCCGGCGGTTGCCGCCGGGTTCCGGATCATGGCGCAGGCGGGCGTCCTGCCCGAGGAGTTTGTTATCAAAAAACAACTGGATGAAGCGCGGGCGGCCTATTCCGGGTTGACCGATCCGGACGCCCGCAAGGCCGCCATGGCAAGGATCGCCGACCTAGAAATGCGCTACAGCATGGCCCGGGACGCGCGGCGCGCCTTCCTGAAATAGCAGGGCGCGATTTCGCATTTTCCATGTATCATCGCTGGGACGGGTGAAGGAATTGCGACGGGGGACCCGGTCATGGAACGCCGGCTTTGCGCCATTTTGGCCGCCGATATGGCAGGCTACACGCGTCTGATGGAGCGCAACGAAAGCGATGTTCTGGGGCGTCAGAAACTCTATCGTCGCGAGTTGATCGACCCCGCCATCGCGCAGGCGGGGGGCCAGATCGTCAAGACGACGGGCGATGGCATGCTGACGCGCTTTGACACCGCACAGGCCGCCGTGCGCTGTGCGCTGGAGATCCAGCAGGCCATGCAGCAGCGTGAGGCCGACACCCCGCGCAAGGAGCGCATCCAGTACCGCATCGGAATCAATATCGGCGATATCCTTCTGGAAGACGGGGACATCTTCGGTGACGGGGTGAATGTCGCGGCCCGGCTGGAGGCGATTTCGGAACCTGGCGGGATATGTATCTCGGACATCGTACACCAGATTACGCAGGATCGGGTAACGGAGCCTTTCACCGATCTCGGCCTGCAAAAGGTCAAGAACATCACGCGCCCGATCCGTGTCTGGCAATGGGTGCCGGACCGCAGCCGGGACGAGAGCCCCGATGCCGCCCACTCACAGGCCCAGCATGTGTCGTTCTGCATCGCAGGGGATGGAACGCAACTCGCCTGGGCCCGGGTCGGCAAGGGCCCAAGCGTTCTCAAGGCGCCAAACTGGCTCAACCATCTTGACTATGAATGGCGCAGCCCGCTCTGGGGGCCGTTCCTGGAGCAGATGTCGCACAGATGCGATCTTGTCCGCTTCGACCAACGCGGCAACGGGCTTTCCGATCGGGACCCGGCCGAGATTTCCGAGGACGCGATGATCTCGGACATCGGCAGCATCGTCGAGGCGGCGGGCCTGAACCGGTTCGTGCTCTTCGGTATCTCGCAGGGCTGCGCATTCTCTGTGCGCTATGCCGCTGAAAATCCGGAAAAAGTCTCTGGCCTGGTGCTGGTCGCGGGCTATCTCCGAGGCGCGCTCATGCGCAATTCACCCGAACAATCGGCCCTGTCCGAGGCGACAAACGTTCTCATCCGCGAAGGCTGGGGATCGCCCAACCCGGCGTATCGGCACCTGTTCACCGAAAGCATGATGCCGGATTCCACCGAAGCGCAGAAATCCAGCTTTGACGAGTTGCAGCGGGTCTCATGCTCGCCGGATGTGGCGGCCCGGATCAATACGATGAACGCCTCGGTCGAGGTTTCAGACTATGCATCCCGAATCCAGGCTCCAACACTGGTTCTGCATTCCGAGGGCGACCGACGCGTGCCTGTGGCCGAGGGGCGCAGGATGGCGGCGCTGATCCCCGGCGCGCGCTTTGTTACCCTGCCGGGAAACAACCATGCCCTCATTGATGGCTCACCCGCACTGGACTTGTTCCTTTCGGAATTCTCGGCCTTTCTGGCAGAGATTGTCGAAAGTTGAGAGGGAAGATTGGCGGATGCCCTCGTCTTGTCGCACCTGATGAGACCCCTCTTGGGAGTGCAGCAGGCAGAAATGGAAAGCACGCCGAGACGCAGGTCAATTCCTGAAAGGAATTGGCACAAATCCTCGACAAGGATTTGTCTTCAGACTTTCGCGAAAGTCTGAACCCGCTACTTGAAGACTGGTGCGCGCCCTTGCATCTGGGCCGCGATCACTTCCATCTGATCCGGCTTGCCGATCAGCTGCGCCTGTTCGTGCGATTCCGCAAGCAAGACATCGGTTCGCTGTTCCGATTCAGCAAGCTCGATCAGACGCTTGGCGGACCGTATCGCTGACGGGCTCTTGCCCGCGATCTCTTGCGCCAGCGCGGTGGCCTCGGCCACCGGATCATCGGCCAGTTCTGTCACCAGCCCCCATTCGGCCGCTTTGGCGGCCCCGATGGGCCGCGCGGTATATGTCAGCAGACGCAGCACATCCGAGCGCACCAGTTGCGGCAACAGAACCATGCCGCCCATATCCGGGATCAGGCCCCATTTCATTTCCAGCACGGACAGTTTCGTATCCGGTGCCGCAATGCGGATGTCCGCCCCCAGCGCGATCTGTAACCCGCCGCCATAGACCGCCCCATGCAGCGCCGCGATCACCGGCACCGGCACCCGGCGCCAGACCATCGCGACCTCCTGGAACGCATTGGTGTCGCCATGGCTGCGCGGCATCAGCATCTCGACCGGGTCTTGTCCGGCAAAGGCCGCGAAATTCGCCACATCAAGCCCCGCGCAGAAGCTTTTACCTTCGCCCGACAGCACCACCGCCCGTGCGTCCGAGGCCGCAACCTCCTGCCCTGCCGCGATGATCGCCTGAAACATCGCCTGATCCAGCGCATTCATCTTGTCGCCGCGGGTCAGGGTGACAAATGCGATATGGTCCTTGTATTCGACAGATACGCGCGCCATCGGGGCCTCCATTCCTGTTTGGAGCCAGACTGCCCGCTCTTGTGTCCAAGCGCCAGCGGGACGTCGGGGCAGATCAGGGCAGGTCGGCGGCCTTCATGCGCGCATAACCGGGGCTGTCCAGCGTCATGACATAGAACATCTCGCCCACCTGCTTGCCTCCTGTGGTGATGCCCAACCGGCCATCGGGGTCCTGCACCGTACGCAGGATGCGCCCCTCTCCGTCGAACTGGATCAGCATGCCGCGATGGATCGGCGCGGGTCGTACCTTGGGCCCCAATCGCCAGACCACCTTGCGCAGGAGGGGGTAAGGCATCAGCGCCTCGGCAGGCACGCGCGGGCTGGCAAAGGCCAGCCAATAGGTGCCGTCGCCCTGTGCCTCGAGATTGTCGGGATAGCCCGGCAGGTTTTCCAGGAACACCTCTGTCTGGCCCGCCTTCTCGCCCTTGAGCCACAGCCGGTGCACCCGCGCCCGCCCGGTCTCGTTGATCAGCAGGAAATCCTCGTCCGGCGAAAGGGCGACACCATTGGTATAGACGAAACCGGTCGCGATCTTCTCGACCCTGCCATCGGGCGTGCGCCGGGCGACATAGCCGGTATCGGACTGTTCCCAGACGGTCATGACCGAGGTGGGCTTGGTGCCGCCCAGGGTCTTGGGATCGAACCGGTCGGTGGAGTTCGAGAAATAGAGGGTTCCGTCGCGACCCAGATCCAGCTGGTTGGCATAGATCACCGGTGCACCGTCGATCCGGTCCACCACGGTCTCGACCTTGCCGGGTGCTGTCCAGCGCAGGACGCCCCGGAAACTGTCCGCGATGTAAAGCGCGCCATCGGGTCCCGCCTTGAGGCCCAGCGGCCGCCCGCCCAGCCGGTCGACCAGTTCCGGCACCGCGCCGTCGATGCGATAGAGATTGCCAGCAAGCGAGGTCGTGTAGACCGTGCCGTCCGGCATCACGGCCAGATCCTCGGGCCCGATTTCACCGTCGGGGAGCGGCACGAATTCGGCCTTGTCCAGAACCCGGTTCTCGGCGAAATCACCGGTAAATCCGGGGTTCTCCGGCGGGTTATAAGCCACTGGCGCCACCGGGACCGGCCAGAACAGCAGATAGCCGAGACCGGCAAGCAACAGGATCAGAACGTAACGCATGGGCACCTCTTTGCACTTGGGCGCACCATGCGAGGCGGGACCAGCAAAGGCAAGTCTTGCCCGGCGCCACGGCTTGCGCTTATGTGGCGCGCATGACCGGACCACGCTATACCCCGCTTGCCCAATCGCTGCCCGCCACGGTGCCCTTTGTCGGCCCCGAAACGCAGGAGCGTCAGCGCGGCGCGCCCTTTGCCTCCCGGCTGGGCGCGAACGAGAATATCTTTGGCCCCTCCCCACGCGCCATCGCAGCCATGCAGCGGGCAGCGTCTGAGATCTGGATGTATGGCGACCCGGAAAACCACGACCTGCGCGCGGCGCTTGCGGTGCATCACGGGGTTCGGCCCGACAATATCGTGGTGGGCGAAGGCATCGACGGCCTTTTGGGCTACCTGGTGCGCCTGATGGTGGGTCCGGGCGATCCGGTGGTCACGTCCGAGGGCGCCTATCCCACCTTCAACTATCACGTGGCGGGCTTTGGCGGGGTGCTGCACAAGGTGCCCTATGCGGGCGATCACGAGGATCCGCAGGCGCTTTTTGCCAAGGCAGCCGAGGTGGGGGCCAAGCTGGTCTATCTCGCCAATCCCGACAATCCGATGGGCAGTTGGCTGAAGGGCGCCGATATCGTGGCCGCGATGCAGGCGCTGCCCGGGGATACGCTGTTGGTGCTGGACGAGGCCTATGTGGAATGCGCCCCCGGCGGCACCGCCGTTCAGGTGGATGCCGATGATCCGCGCCTGATCCGCATGCGCACATTCTCCAAGGCCTATGGCATGGCGGGTGCGCGGGTGGGCTATGCGCTGGGGGCGCCAGAGCTGATCGCCGCCTTCAACAAGGTGCGCAACCATTTCGGCATGAACCGCGCGGCCCAGGCCGGGGCGCTGGCGGCGCTGGCCGATGGTGAATGGCTTGCGCATGTACAGGCAGAGATCGCGACAGCCCGCACGCGCCTTGGTGAAATCGCGCGCGAAAACGGACTGATACCGCTGCCGTCGGCCACCAATTTCGTGACCATCGACTGCGGCAGAGATGGCATCTTTGCAAAACGCGTGCTGGATAACCTGGTCGCGTCCGGCATATTTGTGCGGATGCCCTTTGCCGAACCGCAGAATCGCTGCATCCGGGTCAGTTGCGGACCCAAGGCCGATCTGGACGCGTTTGCCTCCGCCCTGCCCGCCGCCTTGGCGGCGGCACGCTGCTGATCGCAACGGATTTACCTGACATTCAGGCAATTTGCCCTAAACTGCGGATCATGGATGAACGCGGCATCGGGCGTGCGCCCGACTACACAATCCCTGCCCTGGTCATGCTCGGGGTGAACCTGACCTGGATCCTGATACTGGTCTGGGCGCTCTGGGGCTTTGGCGCTGCATTGCTGCTGGCGGCGCTCGTTCACCATGGCATCACACGGTTGGCCGTACGGATGCGCTGAACCGCGCTTAGCCCCCGGCAAGGACCTGAGCCGCCGCCTCCAGCGCTCCGGCGCCGCGCGGAACGTCCAACGCCTGCAATCCGGCCTCGATCCCGCCCAACAGCCCCATGACCATCTGCCCGTTCAAATGCCCCATATGGCCGAGGCGAAAGAACTTGCCATAACCCGGATCACCCGGCGCGGCCATGCCCAACCCGATGCCCAGCGTCAGGCCAAGATTGACCTCTGTCCATTCCCGCAGCGCCGCGCCCTTGCCGCTGTCCAGTCTCAAGGCAGTCACCGCATGACTGCGATAAGCCGGGTCGGCAACATTCATCACCAGATCGCCGCCCTCAGCCCAAACCGTGCAGGCAGCCCAGACAGCCCGCGCCAGCACTGCATGACGGGCCCAGACCTGTTCGATCCCCTCGGCGTGGATCATGTCGAGCGCCGTGCGCAACCCATACAGGTGATGGGTCGGCGCAGTACCACCAAAATGCTGGTAGAATTCGGCTGGGTTGGCGCGCGGCACCCAGTCCCAATAGCGCGATACACGCGGCATGGATGCCCGTTTCTCGGCCGCCCTTTCGCCAAAGAAAACAAAACCAAGCCCCGGCGGCACCATCAGACCCTTCTGGCTGGCGGTCACGGTCACATCAACACCCCAGCCATCCATTTCGAACACGTCGCAACCCAGCGACGCGATGCAATCGGCCATCAGAAGCGCCGGATGCCCCACCTCGTCCAGAACCGCCCGCAGCCCGGCGATGTCATTGCGGATCGAACTCGAGGTATCCACGTGTACCGCCAGCACCGCCGTGATCCGGTGCGCGGTATCGGCCTTCAGCGCCTCGGCGATCCGGCCCAGATCCCAAGGCCCGGATTTGCCAAAGTCGATGATCTGGCATTCGGCGCCCAGCCCCTCGGCCATCTCGGCCCAGCCATGAGAAAACCGTCCCGAAGCAGGAACCAGCACCACCTCGCCCGGCGCGATCACGTTGGACAGAGCCGCCTCCCACGCGCCATGGCCGTTGCAGATGTATATTGCCGCGTGATGTTCGGTCCGCACCACCCGGCGCAGATCGGCCATCAGCCCCGGCATCATCTCGACCAGCTCGCCGGCATAGATATTGGGCGCGGCGCGATGCATGGCGCGCAGCACAGCATCGGGCATCACCGAGGGCCCCGGTATCGCCAGATACTCGCGCCCCTGCGCAAGAGAGATATTGCCGGTCATGTCCATGCCTCTTATCTGCGTTGGGCACACCCTAGCCAGCGGTTGCTTGGCGTCAATCCACCCGGCGCGACGCAGCCAGCGCCGGGGCGATTACGCAGAGCATCTCGAACAGGATCGACGCCGCCAGGAAGGCGGTTCCGCCGCTGCCATCAAAGGGCGGCGACACCTCGACCAGATCGGCACCCGCGATGTTCACACCCGCGAGTTCCCGTACAACCTGCAAAGCCTGAAAGGCGTTTGGCCCGCCAACCTCTGGCGTGCCGGTCCCAGGGGCATAGGCCGGGTCGACGAAATCGATATCATAACTGACATAGGTCGGACCGGTGCCGGCGATCTGCCGCGCCTCGGCCATCACATCCTTGAGACCGCGATCGAAAAGCTCCTCGATGGTGACGATTCGTATGCCTTGCTCGGCGGCAAACGCGCGATCCTCCGAATCGTAGGCGGTGCCGCGAATGCCGATCTGGATCATCCGGGCCGGGTCCAGCAGCCCCTCTTCGACAGCGCGGCGGAACGGTGTGCCATGGGTGTACATCGAGCCGCCGAAATAGGAATGAAAGAGGTCAGTGTGGCTGTCGAAATGGATCAGCCCCAGAGGGGCATCAGCCGCCAGTGCCCGCAAGACCGGCAGGGTGCACAGGTGGTCTCCGCCGACACAGACAGGCAGGATACCCGCCTTGTGCACGCGCGTCACCGCCTTGGTAATCCGGTCCATAGCATCCGACAGGTCAGCCGGGTTGGGCGGCACGTCGCCCAGATCAGCACAGTTGACCGTTTCGAACGGACGCACACCGCTGACCCCGTGTTGCGCGCGGATCATGGTGGACATGTCACGCACCTGCCGTGGTCCGTGGCGCGGGCCGGGGCGGTTGGTGGTTCCGGCATCCCAGGGCAGGCCGATCAGGCCAATATCGACCTGTGGCAGGCGCGGATCGTCCAGACCGATCATCGGCAAACGCATGAAACTGGCGATACCCGCGAACCTTGGCAAATCGAATCCCGAAACCGGTTGGAACCCTGTCTCCACCATCCTTAGTCCTTTCCCGGATCAACCTCTTTGACCAACACCCTGCCCGGATGCGCCGCCGGGTCAAGCGGCGCAATGCTTGCGCCACGGCGGTCTCCTGCTTAAATGGGCCGACCATGACACGCGATCTGTCCCCCCTCCCCCGACCAAAGGCCCAACCATGAGCGCAAAACCGATGTCGTCGCGCGAGCTGGTGGGCTGGCTCTGGCAGAACTATCTGAAAAGCCGGATGGGCCTTCTGGGCCTCGCCTTTCTGTTCATGCTGCTCGAAGGCTCGATGGTCGGCGCCATCAGCTACATGATGCAGCCGATGTTCGACGAGATTTTCGTCAACGGAAATGCAGATGCGCTGGTCTGGGTCAGCCTCGCCTTTCTGGTGATCTTTTCGGTACGAGGCATGGCCAGCGTCGGGCAAAAGGTGCTGCTGGCGCGTATTTCCCAGGAAACTGCCGCACATCTGCGGTTCGACCTGCTCAAACGGCTGATCAAACAGGATACCGCTTTTCACCAGACCCATCCGCCCGGCTTCCTGATCCAGCGGGTGCAGGTGGATGTGGGTTCGGTCAACCAGGTCTGGCAGGTGATCATCACCGGCGCAGGCAAGGATCTGGTCTCGCTGGTGGTTCTGATCGGGGTGGCGGTCAATGTCGATCTGATCTGGACGCTGGTCATGCTGGTGGGCGTTCCGATCGCCTTTCTGCCCATTGCCATGGCACAGCGCTATGTCCGCAAAAAGGCCGCGCTGGCCCGCGATCAGGGCGCGACGCTGGCAACCCGGCTGGACGAGATTTTCCACGGCATCGTGCCGATCAAGCTGAACGCGCTGGAGCGCTATCAGCTCGACCGGTTCGATGGCCACATGAAGACCTATGTCCGCTCCGAGGTGCGCGCGTCTTTCGGCACCGCCTCGATCACCGGGTTGGTGGATGTAATGGCGGGCCTGGGTTTCATGGGCGTGCTGCTTTATGGCGGGGCCGAGATCATCGCCGGCGAAAAGAGCGTCGGCCAGTTCATGAGCTTCTTCACCGCCATCGGCCTCAGCTTTGACCCGATGCGGCGGCTGGCTTCGATCTCGGGCACCTGGCAGGCAGCGGCGGCGGCGCTGGAGCGGATCAAGGACCTGCTCGACACGCCGATCCTGCTGCTGTCGCCTCCAGAACCGGTGGCCCCGCCCTCGGGATTGCCCGCGATCCAGCTTCAGGATGTGTCGCTCTCCTATGGTGATGCGCAGGTGCTGCGCAACCTGTCACTCAGCGCCGAAGCGGGCAAGACCACCGCATTGGTGGGCGCCTCGGGGGCAGGCAAATCGACCATCTTCAACCTGCTCACCCGGCTGGTCGATCCGCAATCCGGCAGGGTCACCGTGGGCGATGTGGCGGTTGGCGACATGTCGCTGGAAAAACTGCGCGGCCTCTTTTCGGTGGTCACGCAAGAGGCGCTCTTGTTCGACGAAACCCTGCGCGAGAACATCCTGCTGGGACGCACCGATGTCAGCGAGGCGCGCCTGCAAGAGGTGCTGGATGCCGCCCATGTCTCGGACTTCCTGCCCAAGCTGGAACACGGGCTCGACACGCTGGTGGGGCCACGCGGCTCGGCCTTGTCCGGCGGGCAGCGGCAACGGGTGGTGATCGCCCGCGCCCTGCTGCGCGACACGCCGATCCTGCTGCTGGACGAGGCGACCTCGGCGCTCGATGCGCAATCGGAGAAAGTGGTGCAGGCGGCGCTGGATAAGCTCTCGGGCGGGCGCACCACGCTCGTTATCGCACACCGTCTCTCTACCATCCGCAATGCCGACAAGATCGTGGTGATGGAGCGTGGCGAAGTTGTGGACGAGGGCAGTCACGAAGACCTGTTGGCGCGCGGCGGCATCTATGCCGATCTCTATCGTCTGCAATTCGAGGGCGGCAAGGAGTTGGTGGACCCGATCGGCGCCGCCGCCCAGCAACGGCCCAGCACCGACGAGACGCAGCGCACCTCCGGCTGGTACCGTCGCCTCATGTCCCGCATTCTGGGCTGATTGCGCGCTTCGCATTTCTTCTGTTCGAAAATACCTCGGGGGAGTCGCGCCCGCGCGACGGGGACAGAGCCCCCGACTTACGTCCTCACCGCTCTAGCGCCTTGGTGCGAGTTCTGCGGCGAGCCAATCCAGATAGTCCCGGATCGCCGCCTCATCCCGCTTGCAATAGGACCATTTCAGGTGCCTCCGCACCGTTATGAAACCTGCCTGTTTCAGCAGGTCCAGATGCCTGCTGGCCGTTGGCTGCGCAACGTTGAGCGCCTTGGCGATCATCGTCATACACACCCCGAACTCTGCCGGATCCGCCGACCATTGATCCGCAAAATGCCGCTGCGGTTCCGCCAGCAGTTGCAAAACCTTCAGTCGCGGCCCGCTGGCCATGGCCTTGATTTGAATTGACCTGTCCATGGCTTCCAATCATATAGTCAGTTAGCTAAATGTAAATGTGAGATATGGTCATGCTGGATCTTCCCCATATGTCGATCATCGAAGGTGCCGCTATTCGGTGGGGAAAGACCGGGAACGGCCCTCCGTTGGTTGCCATCCACGGCACGCCGTTTTCCTCGCAAGTCTGGCGCAGGATCGTGCCTTACCTGACGGACCATAGGACGGTCTATTGTTTTGATCTGGCCGGTTATGGTCAGTCCGAGATGCGTGAAGGGCAGGATGTATCGCTGGCGGTTCAAAACAGGGTCCTGGCCGGCCTGTTCCGGGAATGGGACCTGGACCGCCCCGATGTTCTGGCCCACGATTTTGGCGGCGCAACGGCATTGCGTGGCTACTTCCTCGATGGTCTGCGCTTCAAGTCGCTGACGATCTTCGACGCTGTTGCACTTGCCCCCTGGGGGTCGCCCTTCGTGCAGCACGTGCGTCAGCACCAGGTCGCTTTTGCCGGAATGCCCGACTATATGCATCAGGCGCTGCTGCGCGCCTATTTGCAGACCGCCGCGTACAGGCCGCTGTCGCCAGAGGCGATGGATATCTATGCAGCGCCCTGGACCGGCCCGGTCGGGCAACCGGCCTTCTATCGCCAGATCGCCCAGATGGATCAGAAATACACCGACGAGGTTCAAGGGCTGTACCGTCTGATGGATTGCCCTGTCACCGTCCTGTGGGGCGCGCGCGACGCATGGATCCCCTGCGACAAAGGCATGGAACTGGCGGCTTTGATCTCAAGGGATGCCTGCACTCCCATCCCCGATGCCGGTCATCTGGTTCAAGAGGATTGCCCCGAAGCGATCGTTGCCGCCGTCCTGAAGCAAATCACCTGACCCTGGAAAATCCCGGCCCCATCTATCCCCGGCGCAGCGCTGCCGCCGCGCGGGCCAGGGCCTCGATCCCGGCCCAGTCACCCGCCGCCACGAGGTCCTTGGGTGCTACCCAACTGCCACCGGCACAGACCACGTTGGGCAGGCTCAGATAGCTCCCGGCATTCTGCGGCGACACGCCGCCAGTGGGGCAGAACCCGATCTGCGGCAGGGGCGCCCCGATCGCCTTGAGCGCGGGTGCCCCGCCCGAGGCCTCGGCCGGAAAGAACTTGAGCATGTCATAGCCCCGTTCCAACAGCCGCATCGCCTCGCTGGCGGTGGCGGCACCCGGCAAGAGCGGCAAGCCCTCCGCCTCGCAGGCGGCCAGCAGGCTGTCGGTCGCGCCGGGCGATACGCCGAACCGGGCGCCCGCGGCCTTGGCCGCGCGCACGTCTTCCGGGGTAATCAGCGTGCCGGCGCCGACCACACCGCCGGGCACCTGGGACATGATGCGGATCGCCTCGAGCGCCGCCGGAGTGCGCAGCGTCACTTCCAGTGCGGGCAGACCTCCGGCGACCAACGCCTCGGCGAGCGGGCGCGCATGGGCGGCATCGTCGATCACCAGAACCGGCACGATGGGCGCCATCTCGCAGATGGCGCGGGTCTCTCGGGATGTCATGCGCTATCCTCCAAATACGCTGGCGCCAGTATCTGCCGAACCGACCGCCGCACGGAAGGCGGCAAACAGGTCGCGCCCGGTGCCGAACTGGTTGCCGGACAGGTCCGCTGTGACCGGGTCGCGTGCCAGTACAGCCTCGGTCAGGATATCGAGCACGCCCGCCTCGGCATCGACCCGCAACAAGTCGCCGTCGCGCAGCCGCGCGATGGGACCACCCTCCAGCGCTTCGGGCACCACGTGGATTGCGGCCGGAACCTTGCCCGAAGCGCCCGACATGCGCCCATCGGTGACCAGCGCCACCTTTTGCCCGCGCCCTTGCAGGATCGACAGGATCGGGGTCAGCGAGTGCAACTCGGGCATGCCGTTGGCCTTGGGCCCCTGAAAGCGGACCACCACCACCATGTCGCCGGTCAGCTGACCGGCCTTGAAGGCGGCCTTGACCTCGTCCTGGTCGTGAAAGACGCGCACCGGCGCCTCGACCACCCGATGTTCCGGCGCCACGGCCGAGACCTTCATCACCGCCGTGCCCAGCGATCCCGAAAGGCGCGACAGCCCACCGGTCGCCTGAAACGGGTCCGAGGCCGGGCGCAGGATCTTGTCGTTCAGGCTCGTTTGCGTTCCGGCCTCCCAGCTCAGAACCCCATCTCGCAGCTTGGGCTCTTGTGTATAGCGCTCGAGCCCCCGGCCCGCCACGGTCAGCGTGTCAGGATGCAGGAACCCCGCCTCCAGCAGAGTGCGGATGGTATAGCCCAGCCCGCCCGCCGCGTGGAAATGGTTCACGTCGGCCAACCCGTTGGGATAGACCCGCGCGACCAGCGGCACCACGGCCGAGATCTCGGCAAAGTCCTGCCAGTCGAGCAGGATGCCCCCCGCCCGCGCCATGGCAACCAGATGAATGAGCAGGTTGGTCGAGCCACCGGTCGCCATCAGCCCGACAATGCCGTTCACATAGGCGCGTTCATCCAAGACATGCCCTACCGGGGTATAGGTGTTGCCCAACGCCGAAAGGCTGAGTGACCGCCGCGCCGCCTCGGCGGTCAGCGCCTCGCGCAGGCCGGTGCTTGGCGGCACGAAACTGGCGCCCGGCAGGTGCAACCCCATGAACTCCATCAGCATCTGGTTGGTGTTGGCGGTGCCGTAAAAGGTGCAGGTGCCCGGCCCGTGATAGGCCGCCATCTCGGCCGCCATCAGCTCGGCATGGCCCACCTCACCCTTTGCAAAGCGCTGCCGCACCTTGGCCTTTTCATCATTGGGCAGACCGCTGGTCATCGGCCCCGCAGGCACGAAGACCGCCGGCAGGTGGCCAAAGCTCTGCGCCGCGATCACCAGCCCCGGCACGATCTTGTCGCAGACGCCCAGAAACACCGCCGCGTCAAAGGTGTTGTGGCTAAGCGCAACACCCGCCGCCATGGCGATCACGTCTCGCGAGAACAGCGACAGTTCCATTCCCGGTGCGCCCTGGGTGACACCGTCGCACATGGCCGGAACCCCGCCTGCCACCTGCGCAGTGCCGCCGACAGAGCGGGCGGCCTGGCGCAGCACATCCGGATAGCGCTCGAACGGCTGATGCGCCGACAGCATGTCGTTATAGCTGGTGACGATGCCCAGATGCCCGGCCGAGCCGGTGGCCAACGCCTGTTGATCCTCCCCCGCCCCGGCATAAGCATGCGCCTGTCCCGAACAGCTGAGATGCGCCCGCGCCGGGCCCTGGTCGCGGGCCGCGTCGATCCGGGCCAGATAGGGCCCGCGCGTTGCGGCGCTGCGCGCCACGATCCGGGCCGTCACCTCGGCTATGGTCGCATGTACCATGGTCATCCTCCGATCTGCCGCCAGCGGCGGCCGTCTCGATGCAGCAGCATCAGCGCCTCTTCCGGACCCGAACTGCCCTGATCATAAGGATAGGGCCGGTCGCGGTTTCTTTCCCATTCGGCGATGATGGGATCCACCCAGGCCCAGGCGGCCTCGGCCTCGTCGCCCCGCATGAACAGGGTCTGGTCACCCCGGATCACGTCCATCACCAAACGCTCATAGGCGTCCTGTGGCCGCGTATCGCCGCCCAGCGCCTCGGCAAAGCTCATGTCCAGCGGCACCTCGGCCAGCCGGAAGCCGCCCGGCCCCGGATCCTTGATCGTGGTGCGCAGAGTGATGCCCTCATCCGGTTGCAACCGGATGATCAGCTTGTTGCCGTGGATCGGCCCCACATTGGGAAAGATCGAATGTGGCGGATCGCGGAACTGCACCACGATTTCCGACACCCGCGCCCGCAGCTTCTTGCCGGTGCGCAGATAGAACGGCACCCCGGCCCAACGCCAGTTGGCCACATGAACCCTGAGAGCAATGAAACTCTCGGTGCGGCTCTGGGGATCGCCCACATGGTCGAGATAGCCATCGCCGCCCTCGTCGGCGCGGTATTGCCCCCGGGCGATATCGCCGGGCGGAACCGGGTCAAGCGCCTCGATCACCTTGACCTTTTCGTCCCGCACCGCGTTCGGGGTGAATTTCGACGGCGGCTCCATCGCGGTCAGACAAAGGAGCTGCACCAGATGGTTCTGAACCATGTCCCGCATGGCGCCGGACTGGTCGTAATAGGCCTCTCGCCCCTCGACGCCGATGCTTTCGGCCACCGTGATCTGCACATGGTCGATATGGGTCGCGTTCCAGAGGGGTTCGAACAGCGAGTTGGCAAAGCGCAGCGCCATCAGGTTCTGCACCGTTTCCTTGCCCAGATAGTGGTCGATCCGATAGATCTGGTGTTCCTCGAAACAGACCCTCAGACCGGCATTCAGGGCGCGCGCGGTTTCGAGATCGCGGCCAAAGGGCTTTTCGACCACGATCCGCGCCTCGGGTGTTGCCATGCCATGGCTCTCAAGTTGCCGCGCTATGCCGGCAAACAGGGACGGCGCGACCGAAAGGTAGAAGGCCCGCACCGCATCCGCGCGCAGCATGGCTGCAAGCGCCGGCCAGCCATCCTCGCCGAGCGCATCCACCGCCACATAGTCGAGCTTTTGCAGGAACCGTCCGAGCACCTCGGTTCGGGTCGGGGTGTCCGGGGTAAATTCCTCGATCGCCTGACGCACCTCGGCGCGAAAGGCCTCGGTCGTCAGCTCGGTGCGGGCCGAACCGATGATCCGCGCCTCCTCGGGCATCTGTCCCACTTCGTAGCGATGAAAGAGCGCTGGCAAGATCTTGCGGCGGGCAAGATCGCCGGTAGCCCCGAACAGAACCAGATCGAAGGCACTGACCGGAATGACACGGGATACCATGCTGTCTCCTTTGCAACGGCTCTTTTGCGTATCCACGCCGGGCTCCGGGCCGGGACATCACAAATGTTAACGCTAACAATTTGCCGTCCTCTTTACGGATACCCTGCAAAATATCAAGCCCATCCTGACATAAAACAGTTTTCTGTAGCGGCCCTGATCCAGCCCACCCTCAGCAAGCGGCGACGAGCACGACGAGAAGCGATTGTGGATATCTGTGACACGATTGCTCACCATCAGACGAAATAACCTCTATGAAAACAGGCTTTTCAGGCCCATTAAACTTCTGCTTCCGGCTGTGGAGAACTCTGTGGGTGATACCGAAAATCAACTTTATTATCGATAGTTAGACATGAATACTTATGTAGTGGGTCAGTATTTGAGACCACTACGCTCGGATACAATGGAAAAATCGCATTGCACCCGATACCCGCGCCACCAAAAGTGAGGTGAACCGGGCTTGCTGCCAGAAAACGACCTGCGGAGGTACGTCAGAGCATGTCGTACAGCGGATTTCCTGTCTGCAACAGCAGTTGTGGATGAAAATGACGAACAATACGCCTAGCATCAAAAATAGCATATTCTGCGGCAATATCTTCACGATATAAGATAAAACCGATCAAGAAACATCAATTAATTACGGCGAAACGCTGGTAAATTTATCCACAGTGCTCGCTCTCAGTTGACCCAAACCGCTACTCTATCCGGCCCAGGGCCAGCAAAGATTTGCTGAAAACAACAGACAAATGGCACCGGGCCCGTACCGGCCCTGCCACAGATCCGGTATCGGGGAAGATCAAGGATTCTGGCTAAGCCAGTCCATCACCGCAGGACGCACGGATTGAACACCACGGTGGCGGGCATCCGTGATGATCTTGCGCAGCTCACCCAGATCCGTGCGCAAAAGCAAGCTCTTGACGGGCCCAATTGAAGCAGGGCGCATCGACAGGGTGCGGATACCCATGGCCGCCAGACAGATCGCCTCGATCGGTCGTCCGGCATCCTCACCGCAAAAGCTGAGCGGCGTCCCAGAGATGCCGCACCGTTCGACAATCCGCTCGATCAGGCTGAGAAAACTGCTGTTGAGCGTGTCATAACGCCGGCGCACGCGTTCGTTCTCGCGGTCGGCGGCAAAGAAGAACTGTTTCAGATCGTTGCCACCGATCGAGAGAAATCCGACATCGTCAAAGAACTTCTGCGGCGCAAAGGCCAGCGACGGTGTCTCGAGCATGGCGCCGATTTCCAGCGTCTCGGGCAGCGGATGGCCCAGAACCTTTTCGCGGGCGATGGTCTTGTCCACCTCGGCGCGAGCGGCGTGATATTCCTCGGCCTGGGCGACAAAGGGGAACATGATGGTCAGCGCGCGTCCGTTGGCGGCCCGGATCAGCGCCTGCAACTGCATCCGCATCACCCCGGGCTTGTCCAGCCCCACCCGGATCGCGCGCCAGCCCAGCGCCGGGTTCGGCTCGTCCGTGGGCTTCATATAGGGCAGCACCTTGTCCGACCCGATATCGAGGGTGCGGAACACGACCCGCTTGCCCTTAGCCGCGTCCAGAACGCGCGAGTAGAGCGCCACCAGTTCCGATCGTTTCGGCATCTGGTTGCGTACCAAGAATTGCAGCTCGGTCCGAAACAACCCCACCCCTTCGGCACCCGAACTTTCGAGCGAGGGCAGGTCCGCCATCAGGCCCGCATTCATCACCAGATTGATACGCTGGCCGTCCTTCGTGATGGCGGGGGTTTCCCGGATCGAGGCATAGCGCGCCTGTGCATCCGCCTGCATCGCGATCTTGTCGCGAAAGGCACTGACCACACTCTCCTCGGGGCGCAGATGCACCACCCCCTGATCGCCATCGACCAGGATCTGGTCGCCGTTCAGTGCCTCGGTCGTGATCCGCTCGGCATGCACGACCAGCGGTATCGCCAGTGCCCGGGCTACGATGGCCGCATGACTGCCGACCGAACCTTCCTCCAGCACGATCCCCTTGAGCGAGCGGCCATATTCCAGCAGGTCGCCCGGCCCGATATTGCGTGCCACCAGGATCGGATCGGGCGGCAGTTCGGCGCCCGTCTGCTTGCCCTGGCCGGTCAGGATGCGCAGCAGGCGGTTCGACAGGTCATCGAGGTCGGCCAGACGCTCGCGCAGATAGGAATCCTGTACCTGCCCCATGCGGGCGCGGGCCAGAGACTGTTCCTTTTCCACCGCCGCCTCGGCGCTGAGGCCCCGGGAGATATCCTCTTCCATCCGGCGCATCCAGCCCTTGGAATTGGCGAACATCCTGTAGGCCTCGAGAACCTGCAACTGTTCCTTGTCGCCGTTCTGCGACATCTCCAGCATCTTGTCGACGCCGACGCGCAACTCGTCCACAGCCTCGTTCAGGCGCTCCATCTCGCGATGGGGATCGTCGGCGATCGGGTTGGTGATCACCACGCGTGGCTCGTGCAGCCAGACATGGCCCTCGGCCGCGCCTTCCTGCCCGGTGCCGCCCCGGAACATGGCCGATTTCTGATGCAGCGGCGACAGCGCGGCGCCCTCGCCGACAAAGGCGCCCAGTTCGGCCATCTCGGCCAGCACCATGGCCACCACTTCCAGCGCATAGACCTCGTCGGCGGAAAACTCGCGCGCGTCGCGCGACTGCACCACCAGAACGCCCAGCTTTTCGCCAAGCCGCTGCACGGGGATGCCCAGGAAGGAGGAATAGCGTTCCTCCCCTGTCTCGGGCATGTAGCGGAACCCCTTGGCCGAGGGCGCATCGGGCGTGTTGACCACCTTGCCGGACTTGGCGACGCGGCCAACCAGCCCCTCGCCCAGCCGCATCCGGGTCTGGTGCACCGACTCGGGCTTCAACCCCTCGGTGGCGCACAGTTCCAGCGTGTCGACATCTCGGAACAGGTAGATCGAGCAGACCTCGGTCCCCATGCTGTCGGCGATCAGATGCGTGATCCGGTCCAGACGGGCCTGACCGGCCTCGTCCGTCGCCATCGCCTCGCGCAGCCGCCCCAGCAGCTTGCGGGATTCGCTTTCGGTTCCGTCCGCCATGGGCCCTCGCGCCGTTGCAGGATCAGGCGCGCCCGGCCCCGTTTGGATCAGGCCGCCTTGTCCAGTTCAAACGCATCATGCAGCGCCTGCACGGCAAGTTCCATGTATTTCCGGTCGATCAGCACGGAAATCTTGATCTCAGAGGTTGTAATTACCTTGATGTTGATCCCCTCATCCGAGAGTATCTTGAACATCTTGGCGGCCACGCCAGACTGGCTGCGCATGCCGATGCCGACGACCGACACCTTGCAGACGTCATAATCGACCAGCAGGTCCTCGAATTCCAGCTCGCCCGCGTCCTTGACCGCGTTCATCGCCTTTTCGGCGCGCGCCACCTGGTCGGTCGGGCACGAGAAGGTCATGTCGGTGATGCCTTCCTCGGACACGTTCTGCACGATCATGTCCACGTTCACGCCGCCCTCGCTGAGCGCATTGAAGATGGTGGCCGCAACGCCGGGACGGTCCTGGACCGAGACAACGGTCATCTTGGCCTCGTCGCGGGAATAGGCGACGCCGGAGACTACATTGGATTCCATGATTTCCTCCTCATCGACAACCAGCGTACCGGCGGTGTCGGATTGTTCCTCGAAACTGGAGAGGACACGCAGTTTGACCTTGTACCGCATGGCCAGTTCGACCGAGCGGGTTTGCAGCACCTTGGCCCCCAGCGAGGCCAGTTCGAGCATTTCCTCGAACGAGATCCTTTCCAGCTTGCGCGCCTTGGTGCAGATGCGCGGATCGGTGGTATAGACACCGTCCACATCGGTATAGATGTCGCAGCGCTCGGCCTCGAAGGCGGCGGCAAAGGCAACGGCGGTGGTGTCCGACCCGCCCCGGCCCAGCGTGGTGATGCGGCCCTCGGGGCTGACGCCCTGGAACCCGGCGACCACCGCGACCTTCATGCCTTCGGCGAATTTCTGGTTGATATTGTGCGGTGGGATATCTTCGATCCGGGCCTGGCTGTGGGCGCTGTTGGTCATCAGCGGCACCTGCCAGCCCTGCCAGCTGCGCGCGGGGATATCCATTTCTTGCAGCGTCAGCGCCATCAGGCCGGCGGTGATATTCTCGCCCGAGGAAACGACCGCATCATATTCCCGCGCATCGAACAGCGGCGAGGTCTCGTTGACCCAGCCCACCAGTTCATTGGTCTTGCCGGCCATGGCCGAGACGATGACGATCACGTCATAGCCCTTGGCCACTTCGACGCCCACGCGCTTGGCCGCGCGGCGGATACGGTCGAGATTGGCGACCGAAGTGCCGCCGAATTTCATCACGAGCGTTGGCATGGGGGCTAGGTCTCCGCGCCTGTGGAAAAATGTCCCGAGCCTCTTATGCGAGGGGGGGTACAAGAGCAAGAGGGCAATGGGGCCGCACCGATTTGACGCAGGGCCGCAAGGCGGCCTACGGGCTTTACAGATTCGGGCCGGAATGCGAGCGTTGCATAGCCTTTAGCCAGCAAGGAACGACCATGCGCGCCACCATTCTCGCTGTCAGCCTTATCCTGTCTTCGCCTGTGGCGTTTGCCGCCACCGTATCCGGAACCGACGGACAAAACGCGTTGGGAACGGTCCCCTGCGCGACGGGTGGTCAGGCCCTTTCCGATTGCCCGGCAGAGCTGCGCCGCAAGGAGGATGGTACCGCCACATTGGCTGTCATCCTGCCCGGCGGGACGGTGCGCAACATCTATTTCGAGGATGGCAAACCGGTTTCCAGCAGCTCGCCCTCTCCCGTCAGTTCGGAAACCTCCGGCGATACGCTGCGGATTTTCATTGCACCAGGCGAGGTATTCGAACTGCCGGCGGCCGCGGTCGCGTCTCAATAAGGGTGCGCGCGCCCGTCCCAGGTTTCGAAACATCCCGTCGTCTCGGGCGATAGCGTGGCAAAGCGCTCGATCAGGCCGCCCGCCGCCTCGGTAACGTCGATATCGCCGCCCTGACCGCCCATGTCGGTACGCACCCAGCCCGGATGATAGACGCCCACGGCGATGCCCTCGGGTGCCAGATCGGCAGCCAGGTTGCGGCCCAGGTTCAGCACAGCCGCCTTGGACGCGCGATAGGCATAGCTGCCGCCCGGCGCGCGCGTGTGCGAGGCCATCTGCGAAGAGATGATTGCAATCTTGCCGCCGGCGGCCCTGATATTGGGGAGCAGGGCCTGAACGGTCAGAAAGACGCCGGTGACATTGGCGGCAAAGCTGTCGGTCCAGACCTGCGCGGTGTAGCCCTCCAGCGACAGCCCCTTGTCCAGATAGACGCCTGCATTGCAGATCAACAGATCAATGGGGCGCCCCGCCAGCACCTCGGCCATGGCGCGGTGCTGGACCGGGTCGGTCACATCAAGCGCGATATCGCAGCTGTCATCGCGCGCGGTGGCGGTGACGCCATGGCCCGCCTTGCGATACTGTGCGGCCAGCTCCCGCCCGATCCCGCGGTTGCCGCCGGTGATCAGTACATGCATGTCAATTCGCCTTTCGGTTCGGCAGGAATGGCAGCGGCGCGACGGGAATACCGTCCTCAAGCAGGGCCTTGGCCTCTTCCATCTTGGCCTCGCCATAGATCGCCCGTTCCGGCGCCTCACCCAGATGCATGCGGCGCGCCTCGGTTGCGAAATCCCTGCCCACATAGTCGGAATTCGCCTCGATCTTGCGCCGGATCTCGGCCAGTGCCTGTTCGGCGGGTGTTGCAGGCGCGGTCAGCGGGCGGGCGTCCTTGTTGGACCGGACCGAGGTGACACGGGGGCTCATGATCGCCTTTTCGACCTCTGTCCCGCCACAGACCGAGCAGGCGACCATTCCGGTCGCCGCCAGTTTTTCAAAGGCGGCAGCCGATTGGAACCAGCTGTCAAAGCTGTGCCCGGCGCTGCATTTCAGAGAATACTGAATCATCTGGCCATTCCGTTGCGGTCCGCCCAGTAGATATCCACATATCCCGCAAGATCAAGTGGAGTGCGGCCCTGTGGCCGTCGGGCACAACCGCCGCAGCGCCATGGGATCGAGTGTCCCGAGCAGCTGTTTCAGCTCCGGTTCATCAACCTTCCGGGCTGCCTCGGTCGCGGTAAACCAGACCCGCTGCCGCTGGCCCGTTTCGGGGTATTCATCTTCCAGACGCGCAACGCAGAGCGGATATACCTCGACCTTGCAGGGAACCTCGCGCCGTTTATCGAGCAGCTTGACATAGTGGTAAGCCCCCAGCGGGACCGGAGAGACACGCCCCACGACGCCCGCCTCCTCCCACGCCTCGCGTGCGGCGGTGGCGGCTCCGTCCAGGCCGGGTATCGGCCAGCCCTTGGGCAGAATCCAGCGCCCCGTCCCACGCGAGGTGATCAGCAGCACCAGAGGCGTGTCCCCGTCGAACCGGTAGCAGAGCGCGCCATATTGCAGCCGGGTCAGCGCCTGCGCCCTTTGCATCGTCACCGCCTTGTCGAGCTTTGCGTTCATCGCGCTCCGTCCTGTCCGCGTGGTCGCGCGGGTTGAAACCAATTAACGGCGGAATTGTGAAACTGCGGTTACATCCGGTCGCCCAGCGCCATCTTGTCCGACAGGCGCGCAACCAGTTCGGCATGGGGAATATCCGCATCCACCGCCAACCGCCTGAGCCCGAAATGCACATGCGCGATCTGCTGGTAATAGCGGGTATAGATATAGTTCACCGATGCCCCGGCAACCGCACCCAGCACCGGCACCGATTGCGCCGCCAACTTTTGCCCCAATGCTGTCGCAAGTCGCGGTGCCACGGCCGAGATCATCTTGTGCAAGGCTCCACCGGTCAGCGTCAGCCGCAGCGAGACAAAACCCAGATCGGCGCCGTCATCCGTCGACAACGGGCCTGCGGCGGCAAAGACCCGGATACAGTCGAACTGCACGTTCTCGGCGGCGGGATCGAACCCGTGTTCGGCGGCCACATCCTGTATCGCGCGCAACAGAACCGTGGTGGTCGCGGGCAATTCGACCAGCGCCGACGGCAAACCGCCCATGCCACCGGCGGCGCCCATGGCTGTGGTCCAGATCATGTTGGTTCGCGCGCTCTGTCCCGGCACCGCCACGCGCGAGCCTTGTGCGGCACGCATCGCCAGCACCAGCGCGCGCTCGGTCGCCTCGGTCAGACCGGTGCGCACCTGATGCGGCAGCCGGTCAAGCAGCCCTTCTGCCTGCCCGCCCAGCGCGTTCAGCAACCGGATCCCGGTGCCGCCCGCCGCACGATAGCGTCTCGCCAGCGCCTCCAGCTCGGCCTCGGCATCCACCGGGGCAACGATCACGATATCCTGCATGGCGCATGCCTCCTCTGTTAGTCAAAGATCGGCATCGCATCGTGCGATTTCAACGGGTCCAGCGGGTGACCCGGCCTGAAACTCCGGCCCAAGCGCCGGGCACCAGATCCAACCCCAGCACCCGGTCGGGGTTGGTGGGCGGCGGCATCTCGACCCCATCCAGCCGGGCAAATCCGAAGCGGCTGTAATAGGGTGCATCTCCCACCAGCATCACCCGCGCCCAACCGCTTTCACGGCCGGCCTCCAGCCCTTCCTGGATCAGGAACCCACCCAGTCCCTCGCCCTGGTGGGTGGGGTGGACGGCCACGGGGCCCAAGAGCAGCGCGTCGCAATCGCCCACATGCACCGGCCAGAACCTGATCGCCCCGGCCAGTGTGCCATCGCTGTCGCGCGCAACCAGTGACAGGCCGGCCACTGGCGGTACATCATCGCGCAGCCGGTACGAGGACAGCGCCGTTCGGCCCGGTGCAAAACACAGGTCATAAAGCGCCTCGACCTCCCACCAATCGTCCGGTGTTTCCGGTTTGACCTCGATCACCTGTCTTCCTGCCTCTCCCTTCGGGTGGAAATCGCCCTATCACTTCGTTACCCCTAGGGCAAATGATTGGAGATCAAAGACACATGTTCTATCGACCTGAAGACGGGCACGGCCTGCCGCACAACCCGTTCAACGCCATCATCACGCCGCGCCCCATCGGTTGGATATCCACCCGTGCTGCGGATGGCACCAACAACCTTGCCCCCTACAGCTTCTTCAATGGTGCCGCCTATGTCCCGCCTCAGGTGATGTTCTCGACCACGGGCAGCAAGCCCGACCAGGACAACACCAAGGACACCGTCGCCAATATCGAGGCGACGGGTGTCTTCTGCGTCAACATCGTCGAATACGCGATGCGCGACGCGATGAACGCGACATCGGCGAGTCTCCCGCGCGATGTGGATGAATTCGCCCATGCCGGGCTGACACCCGTCGAATGCGATACCATCGCCTGCGCCCGCGTCGCTGGCGCCCCCGCAGCTCTGGAATGCAAGCTGACCCGGATCGTCACCCTTCCCGGCGTCTCAAACCGGGTGGTCTTTGGCGAGGTGACCGGCATCCATCTGCGAGACGATTGCCTGAAGGACGGTATTTTCGACATTACCACCTATCAGCCGCTCGCCCGGCTTGGCTACCGCGACTATTCGGTGGTGCGCGACCTCTTTTCACTCGCCCGGCCCGACGACTGATGCCGCTGCCCGATGCAAGCCGCCGCTATCCGGTCACCTTGCCGGACGGGACGGATCATGCCGGTACGGTGTTTCTGAACCGGGTGATCGAGAACCCCCGGTTTCGGGCCGGGGACCACAGCTATGCCTCGGACTTCGATCCGCCGAAGGATTGGGCGGCGCGGCTGGCACCCTATCTGTTTCCCACTTCGGCCGAAACGCTGACACTAGGCCGCTTCTGCCAGATCGCTCACGGGGTCCGCTTCATCACCGCCTCGTCCAATCACGCCCAGAACGGGATCACCTGCTTTCCCTTCCCGGTCTTCGACCCGGCGCAAATGGCCTCCTACCAGCCGGACCGCCGCGATACGGTGGTCGGCCACGATGTCTGGATCGGATATGGGGCGATGATCCTGCCCGGCGCGCGGATCGGCAACGGCGCTATCATCGGCGCCGGCGCGGTGGTGCGTGGCACGGTGCCCGCTTACGCGGTGGTGACCGGCAATCCCGGCCAGGTGATCCGCTTCCGTTTTGATCCCGACACCATTGCCCGGCTGCAATCTCTCGCCTGGTGGGACTGGCCGCCCGATCTCATCGCCCGCGCCGAACCGGCGCTGCTCTCAGGCGATCTTGCCGCTCTCGCCGCCCTCGCCCCCTGATCCCTCTTTCCTCTTGCCCCAAATATCCCGGAGCGCGAGGCAGCGCCTCGCATCCCGCACCGAAAGGTGCGGCAACAAGAAAGCGCGCGCCTTCAGGCGCGCCCCGCTTGGCAAAGGGTCAGTGACCACCCAGGATGCCGGTCCGGACCGAGTAATCCACCGCCAGCCCGTAATCGGGGTCATCGTCGCTGTCGACCATCAGATGCCCGGCCTTGTTCAACAACTGGTGGCAGTCGCGGCTCAGATGCCGCAGCATCACCTGCTTGCCCGCCGCCTCGTATTTCAACGCCACCGCCTCGATCGCCTGCAACGCCGACTGATCGACAACCCGGCTCTCCTTGAAATCGACGATCACGGTGTCGGGGTCCTGTTCGACCTCGAACAGTTCCACGAACCCGTCGGTCGAACCAAAGAACAGCGGCCCCTGAATCTCATAGACCTTGGCGCCCTTTGCGGTATGCGACTCGCGCGTCACCGCATGGATGCGCTTGGCGTTGTTCCAGGCATAGGCCAGCGCCGAGACGATGACCCCCACCACAACGGCAACCGCGAGGTCCTCCATCACGGTCACCACGGTGACCAGAACGGTTACAAAGGCATCGGTCAGCGGCACCTTGCGCAGGATCATCAGCGAGTTCCAGGCAAAGGTCCCGATCACCACCATGAACATCACGCCGACGAGCGCGGCCAGCGGGATCTGCTCGATCAGCGGCGCGCCCACCAGGATGAAGAGCAACAGGAACAGCGCCGCCGCGATACCCGCCACCCGGGTCCGGCCGCCGGATTTCACGTTGATCATCGACTGGCCGATCATCGCGCAGCCGCCCATGCCGCCAAAGAAGCCGGTCACCACATTGGCCGCGCCCTGGGCGATGCATTCCTGGCTGGCCCCACCGCGCTTGCCGGTGATGTCGCCCACCAGGTTCAGGGTCAGCAGTGACTCGATCAACCCGATCGCCGCGAGGATGACGGAATAGGGCAGGATGATTTCCAGCGTTTCCCAATTCAGCGGCACCATCGGGATGTGGAACTGCGGCAACCCGCCCTCGATCGAGGCCATGTCGCCGACGCGCGGCACGTCCAGCCCGGCGCCGATCACCAGCGCCGCGACCACGGCGATGCCCGCCAGCGGCGCAGGGATAACCCGCGTCACCCGCGGCA
Source organism: Ruegeria sp. SAZD011 (assembly GCF_059612545.1). Taxonomy (NCBI): domain Bacteria; kingdom Pseudomonadati; phylum Pseudomonadota; class Alphaproteobacteria; order Rhodobacterales; family Roseobacteraceae; genus Ruegeria; species Ruegeria sp. SAZD011. The sequence goes on from NZ_JBXWQU010000016.1 coordinate 108,313, forward strand.
TGATCCAGATCACCACCATGGTCAGCGCCACCAGCGCCAGCATCAACATCAGCGGACCGCCGGACAGCCATTCGCCGCCGCCAAGCCCGTGACCGGTGTTTTCCATGCTGCCCGGCACCTTGAACTGACCCATCTGGGCCAAAAAGATCACAATGGCCAGCCCGTTGACAAAGCCCAGCATGACCGGATGCGGCACCAGCCGGATGAACTTGCCCCATTGCATGACCCCGGCAACCAGCTGTAACAGCCCCATCAGCACCACGGTCGCAAACAGGTATTCCACCCCATGCTGCGCCACCAGCGCCACCATCACCACCGCCAGCGCCCCGGTCGCGCCCGAGATCATGCCCGGCCGCCCGCCGATCAGCGCGGTGATCAGCCCGACCAGAAAGGCGGCATAAAGCCCCACCAACGGGTGCACCCCGGCGACAAAGGCAAAGGCCACCGCCTCGGGCACCAGCGCCAGCGCCACGGTCAGTCCCGACAACAGCTCGATCCTGAGCCGCGAGACAGTCAGTGGCTCGTCCGGCATCCAGCGCAGGTCGGGAATGGCGAGACGATTGGCAACACTTGCCAGGAAGGCACGGGGCATGGGTCAGGTCCTGATGGGGAGTTCGCGTTCCGGGCTTTCTAACGAATCGGGACCCATCCGGCCATGGCGCAGCAAGGGTAGCGGCTATGCGTCGCATGCATGACTTTCGCTCGCGGCAACGTGACTTGCACGCGGCCCGACCGCTGCTCACCTGTCTTGCATGCGCTTCTTGATCCCCTTGCTGCTTTCCGCCCTGATCGCCCAGCCCGCCCATGCCCAGGACATGCAGGGCAACGATACCGCCGGCAACTGGCGGGTTACCCATCACAAGTTGATCGGTATCTGGGATTCCATGTGCGACGAGCGGTTCGAGCAAGGGCAATTGGTGAAACGCTGCTATCTGCGGCATGTGGACGTGTTCTCGCCACATCCCGAATTTGCCGCGCAATATCTCTTTGTCACGCCTGAGGTCGAGGGCTTTGCGGTCGAGATCGGAATCGAGCCCGGCTCGCTTTTCGCCCCCGGCGGCCTTCGGATCGAGGGTGAACAGGGGCGGATCTGGCACAGCAATTGGCCCGGCTGCCTGACCGGGCTGGGGTGTAACTTCTCGGACAACGGCGCAGAGACATTGATTACTGCGATGCGGCAGGGAAACCGCTTTCGCTTCACTTTCCGAGATCGCCACGGACGGGCGCAGGACCGCGACTGGCCGCTTGGCCAGTTCGAGGCAGCCTGGCAGGATTTTCTGGTACAGTCGGGGACGCGCGGACTTATCGGCGGCAGAAGCCCGAGGCAAGAATGAGCCACGCCCTTGAAATGCGCGCCGGAATCCGCACAACTCGGACGCGAAACGCCCGCAACAGGAAAAGGCCATCAACATGCGCAACACCAAGATCGCCGTGATCGGCGGCTCGGGCATCTATGACATCGACGGGCTGGACGCGGCGGAATGGGTCACTGTCGACACCCCATGGGGGGCGCCTTCGGACCAGATCCTGACCGGGCGGCTGGGTGGCGTCGACATGGCCTTTCTGCCCCGGCACGGGCGTGGCCATGTGCATTCCCCGACCGAGGTTCCCTATCGCGCCAACATCGATGCGCTGAAACGGCTGGGTGTCACCGATGTGATCTCGGTTTCCGCCTGCGGATCGTTCCGCGAGGCGATGGCGCCGGGGCATTTCGTGATTGTCGACCAGTTCATCGACCGCACTTTTGCGCGCGAGAAGAGCTTCTTTGGCACCGGCTGCGTCGCCCATGTCAGCGTTGCCCACCCCACCTGCCCGCGCCTGTCGGATGCATGCGAGACCTCTGCCCGTGCCGCCGGCGTCACCGTGCATCGCGGCGGCACCTATCTGGCGATGGAGGGGCCGCAATTCTCGACTCTCGCGGAATCGAAGATGTACCGCGAGCACTGGGGGGCCGATGTGATCGGCATGACCAACATGCCCGAGGCGAAGCTCGCCCGAGAGGCCGAGCTTTGTTATGCCTCCGTCGCAATGGTCACCGATTATGACAGCTGGCACCCCGATCATGGCGAGGTGGACGTGACCCAGATCATCGCCACCCTAATGGGCAATGCCGACAAGGCGCGCGCCATGGTCAAGGGCCTGCCCGCTCTCCTGGGCGCCGAGCGCGCGCCCTGTCCGCATGGCTGCGACCGGGCACTGGAGCATGCCATCCTGACCGCACCCGAGGTGCGTGATCCGGCCCTGCTGGCAAAACTCGACGCTGTCGCGGGCCGGGTGTTGTGAGCACAAACGAACGCTTGACCGTGAACGGATAAGCAGGCTGACTGCCGCCTGCCCTTCCCCCGCGGAGACCCCAATGCCCCTCGATCTCTGGCTTGCCTTTGTTGCCGCTTCGACTGCCCTTCTGCTGATCCCCGGCCCCACAGTGCTGCTGGTCTTGAGCTATGCCCTGTCCAAGGGGCGTGGTGTGGCCGTGGCGTCGGCGACGGGAGTGGCTCTGGGAGATCTCATCGCGATGAGCGCCTCTCTCGCCGGGCTTGGCGCATTGGTGCTGGCCTCGGCCACGCTGTTTTCGGTGCTCAAGTGGGTCGGCGCCGCCTATCTTCTGTGGCTGGGCTATCGCCTGTTCCGCAGCGCGGGCAGCGCGGGTCTGGCGCAGATGCGCGTCTCGCCGGATGTGAGCGAACGGTCGGTCTTTGCCCATGCCGCCGCTGTCACAGCGCTGAATCCGAAATCAATCGCCTTCTTCATCGCTTTCGTGCCGCAGTTTCTGCGCCCCGAAGCCCCCTTGGTCCCGCAATTCGCCATCCTGATCGCAACCTTTGTCGGTCTGGCAGGGCTGAACGCGCTTGCCTATGCGCTGCTCGCCGACCATCTGCGCCGCTGGATCGACCGGCCTTCGGTCATTGCCGGGCTGACCCGAACCGGAGGGATAACCCTGATGGGCATGGGTATTGCCACTGCCCTTCTGAGGCGCCCCACCTAATCGTCCGGATGCGCCTTCATGAACTCGCGGATGAAGCGGCGTATCTCGCGCGCGGCGCTGGTGTCGAGCGCCTTGCACTTTTCCACAAACGCGTCCCGCTCGTTCTTGTCGAGCCTCAAAACCAGCTGCGCATCCTTTCTGGAGGCGTTTTTTCCGTCTTTCTTGCCCACCAACCTACCCGTGTGGTTGAAAAATCTGCATATGCTTTGTATATACAAATCATATATCATGTCGATGCACTTCGACCGTAGCAACATGACGGAGGCAAATGCAATGAACCTGCACACCGCACAATCGCTGCTGATACAGGATCGCCGCGACTGGGTGAAACCGCACCTGTCCTGGTTGCCGGCCGCGCTCTACCGGTCTTTTGGCAGCCTCAGGACAAAGACCTGACCAAGCCCCCGTTTCGGGGCGATACAAGTCGCCCCTCCCCCTTGCGTCTGCGCGCGTCATGCGCCAAACCGCAGGAAACGCTGTTTTCCGGGGGGCCACATGTCCAGAACGAAATCGGTTCAGGATTACATCCGTACCATCGTCGATTTTCCCCATGAAGGGATCCTGTTTCGGGATGTGACCACGCTGTTTGCCGATCCACGCGGTTTTCGCATGGCGATCGATCAGATGCTGCATCCATATGCCGGCGAGCGGATCGACAAGGTGGTGGGGCTGGAAGCGCGCGGTTTCATCCTGGGCGGTGCGATCGCGCACCAGTTGAGCGTTGGTTTCGTACCGATCCGCAAGAAAGGCAAGCTGCCCGGAACCACGATCAGCCAGGACTATAAACTGGAATACGGCGAGGCGATTGTCGAGATCCACGACGATGCGATCCAACCAGGCGAGAAGGTACTGCTGGTAGATGACCTGCTGGCGACCGGCGGTACCGCCGCCGCCGGGATCCGGTTGATAGAACGGTTGGGTGGTGAGATCGTCTCTTGCGCCTTCATCATTGACCTGCCTGACCTGGGCGGCCGCAAGGTGCTGGAAGCGATGGGCATGGATGTGCACGCGCTCTGCGCCTTCGAAGGTCTCTGACCGGCGCAGAACAAAATTCTGCGAATTTTGTTTACTAGAAAATTCGCAGAATTTTCTTGCACTTGCCTCTCACGCAAGCACTGCACCCGGATTCATGATGCCGAAAGGGTCTAGTGCAGTTTTGATCGCACGCATCGCGGCCAGTTTCGCCGGATCGCCATAGCGCTGTAGATCTCCGGTCTTGAACCGTCCGATGCCGTGCTCGGCGCTGACAGAACCGCCGTACTCGTGCACGAGGTCATGCACCAGTCTCTTGAGGCCAGTGGCCTGATCCGCATAATCCGACCGGTTCCGTCCCTTTGGTGGAAACAGGTTGTAGTGCAGATTGCCGTCCCCAAGGTGACCGAAGCAGTTGATGCGGTATGATCCCGCCGCGGCAACCACCTCCTGTCCGCGCCGGATGAACGCGGGCAGTTCCGACAGCGGCAGCGACACGTCATGGCTGGAGATCGAGCCGATCCGGCGATTGGCCTCGGGGATATGTTCGCGCAGGCTCCAGAGCGCGGCACGCTGCGCCTCGCTCTGTGCCACTACGCCATCGCTGGCCAATTCGGCCTCCACCGCCGCCTCGAACAGCGACTCAAGCGCCGTGACCGCGTCCAGACCGCCCGACAGGCCCAACTCCACCAGAACGCTCCATTCCGGAACCGGGTCCAGCGGTTGGCGCAGATGCGGCAGGGTCTCCGCCAGAAAGTCGAAGCTCTGACGGTGGATCAACTCAAAGGCGCTGATACACTCGCCGATCTGGCCACGCGCCAATGCCAGAATGTCCAGCGCGGCCTGCGGATTGCGCACCGCAAGCAATGCGGTGCCCAGCGAGCTCGGCATCGGGGAAAGCTTCAGCGCGGCGGCGGTGATGATGCCCAGTGTGCCCTCGGAACCGATCAGCAGGTTCCGCAGGTCATAGCCGGTATTGTCCTTTCTCAGACGGGTCAGCCCGTTCCAGATCTCTCCGCTCGGCAGAACCACCTCAAGCCCCAGGCACAGGTCACGGGCATTGCCATAGCGCAACACCCCCACCCCGCCGGCATTGGTGGCGAGATTGCCACCGATCCGACAGGACCCTTCGGATGCCAGCGACAGCGGGAACAGGCGGTTCACATCGCCGGCCGCATCTTGAATGTCGGCCAGGATACAGCCCGCCTCGGCCACCACAACGTTCTCTTGCGGATAGACGCCGCGTATCCGGTTCATGCGTTCCAGCGAGATGACCAGCGGCGCGGGCCCGTCGGGCATTACCTGTCCGCCCACCAGCCCAGTTCCGCCGCCATAAGGCAACACCGCCACACGCTGCGCCGATGCAGCCCGGATCAGTGTTGCTACCTCCTCGGTCGAACGCGGCAAGGCCAGAACGCCCGCCTGCCCGGTCCAGCGCCCGCGCGGCTCGGCCAGATAGCGGGGCTCGACCGGACGCAACACCTCGGCGGGCAACAGGCCGCGCAGGTGGGTGGCAAAGCTCTCGTCAGCGGGGTTCAGGGTCATGCCCTTTTCATGCCCACGGCGGGCGCATGCGGCAAGCCCTAATCGAGATCGACGAGGTAGCGCGGTTCAAGCACCACCACCGTGGGCCGGTCGGGCAGCGTGCGCAGCGATATGTCGATCTCGGACACGCCATCGCGGCGAATGTCGAAATCGTTTCGAATGCCTGCAAGAAACCGGTCCAGCGAATGCCCCGAGAACCAGTGCATCGGGATGATGACCGAGCTTTTCAGGCGCCGTAGCACCGCGATCATCTCGGGAAGCGACATGGTCGTGCCACCATCAACAGCGGCCATCACCACATCAAGCCGGCCAAGGGCAGCGAATTGCGCATCGTCGGGAACATGGTGCAGGTGTCCCAGATGCCCAATGCACATTCCCTCGACCTCGAACACGAAGATCGAATTGCCGCGCCCCTCGACCCCACCATAGACCGAACGGATATCGGTCGGGACATTCCGGATCAGCATTTCACCCAGATCGAGATGGTGTTCTATTCCCTTGCCGAACGGGCCCCAGCCTTGCAGAACATGCGGGATCGCCGGGTCGGGGAATTGCGTCCAATGGGTCTCGTGCGCGTGGTTCATGGTCACGATATCGGGGATCATGTCGGCGCTGCCGATGAAGCCGGTGAAATCGGTGACCGCGTTCAGCCCGCCGGGCGTCTGGATCAGAAACGAGGCATGCGCGATATAGCTGATCCGCACCGAATAATCCGGCACCGGATCCTGCCAGCCCGCCTTGTGCAGATACTCGATGCCAGGTGCCGCATCGGCGATGGCAATGCAATGGCTTGGGCGACGCTCTTGAGCCGCCGCGCCCCCAGCAAGTAAAGTCAATGCCAGTAGAAACCGCCACATTCCATGAATAGTAGCGCATCATCGCGGCAAGTCACGCCCCTGATCCCTGTTCGTTAGAAAGCGCACCGGCTCCGGAACGGCCCCGACGCCGCGATACCGCCCATCTAGCCCGCATCCGTCTTGCCGCGCCGGTCCGAACGCAGGCAGGCATAGAGGACATGGGTCCGCCAGCGCCCGTTGATCTGAAGATAGGACTGCGCCACGCCTTCATACTTGAACCCCGAGCTTTCCAGCAGCCCGCGCGAAGCCATGTTCTCGGGCAGGCAGGCGGCTTCGAGACGGCTGAGGTCGAGACGGGAGAAGGCGTGGTGCACCACCGCGCCGATCGCCTCGCGCATATATCCCTGCCGGGCATAGCATTGCCCGGTCCAGTATCCCAGCGTTCCCGCCTGAGCGGGACCGCGGCGGATATTGTCCAGCGTGATCGCCCCAACCAGCACATCGTCCGAGCGCCGGAACACGAACAGGGGCACCGCCGAGCCACTGGAGACCGAGCGTTGTGCCCAATAAACCCGGTTTGTGAAACTCTTGCGGCTGAGATGATCGCTGGCCCAGCTGGGCTCCCACGGGATGAGATAGTCACGCGACGCCCGCCGCAGCGCTGCCCAGTCGGCATAGTCTGAATGCGCCGGCAGACGCAGGCTGAGCCGCTCGGTTTCGAGTGTCAGCTTGCGGCGGCCCAGCAGCATCAGGCAGCGCGCCTCTCTTGCAGCTCCGCCAAGTTGGGGGCGGCCGAGACCGGGCCATAAAGCGCCAGCGCCGCCGGCGCGTCGACCGCCATCCGCTCGGCAAAGGCGCGCACATCGGCGGTGGTGACCGCGTCAATCCGGGCCACGGTATCCTCGAGCGAAGGCACCTTGCCCCAGATCTGCACGAGCCGAGCCAGCCGTTCGGCCCGGTTCGACGGGCTTTCCAGCCCCATCAGCATCCCGGCCTTCATCTGGGCGCGGGCACGGGCCACTTCGGCCTCGGTCATGTCGTCCGCGGCGCGCTTCATCTCGTCGATGGTGATACCCGCCAGTTCGGCCACCTGCCCCGCGCTGGTCCCGGCATAGATGGTGGTGGTGCCGGTATCGGCATAGGCGCCGGTCTGGGCAAAGATCGTATAGCACAGGCCACGCACTTCGCGCACTTCCTGGAACAGGCGCGAGGACATGCCGCCCCCCAGCGCCGAGGAATAGATCTGAGCGGTATAGATGGCGTCGTCGCGATAGCCGGGCCCCTCGAGCGCCAGCGCGAAATGGGCCTGTTCCAACGCCTTTTCCCGCCGTGCTTCGCCGCCGGTAAACAGCGCAAGTTCCGCCAGCGTACCCTTGCGCTGGGTAAGATGGCCGAACATCTCTTCTGCCAGCCGGACCAGCAGGTCGTGATCGACCGCGCCGGTTGCCGACAGAATCATCTGCTCGGGCCCGTAATTCTCGGCCACGAAGGCCGACAGATCGGCGCGGGAAAAGCTGCTGACCCGCTCGGCCGGGCCAAGAATGGTGCGGCCCAGCGGCTGGTCGCGATAGCTTTCTTCCTGCAACCAGTCAAAGATCACGTCGTCGGGCGTGTCATGGGCCTGACCGATCTCTTGCAGGATCACGCCACGTTCGACCTCGATCTCGCGCGGGTCAAAGACCGGGTTGAGGACGATATCGCCGATCACGTCGAGCGCCAGCGCCACGTCCTCTTTCAGGACGCGGGCATAATAGGCGGTCACCTCGCGCGAGGTATAGGCGTTGATATAGCCGCCCACATCCTCGATCGCCTCGGCAATCTGCAGCGCCGAACGGCGCTCGGTTCCCTTGAACGCCATGTGTTCCAGGAAATGGGCGATGCCGTTCTGGTCGATCCGTTCATGCCGCCCGCCCGCGGTCACCCAGATGCCGATGGCCGCCGATTGCAGGCCCGGCATGTTCTCGCTGACGATGCGAAAGCCGTTGGCCAGTTGGTCCTGTCTTACTGTCACGCAGGGATATGCCTTCTGATATGATCCTGGAGGGCGGCCAGATCGTTGGCGATCCGGGTCACCCGCTCCGGACGTTCATACAGATCCGACATGCGCGGGGGAAGAGGCGGAAACACACCGCTGGCCTGTTCCACCGCAGCGGGGAATTTCGCCGGATGCGCGGTGGCCAGCGTGATCATCGGCGCCGCGTCGGCCGCGCGGGCCTCTTCGGCGACCTTTACCCCCACCGCCGAATGCGGGCACAACAGCTCGCCACTGGCGGCCAGCGTGGTCTTGATTGTGGCCAGTGTTTCCTCTTCCGAGGCGCGTCCCGAGGAGAAGCTTTCACGCAGGGCCTGCATGGCGCCCTGGCTGACATGGAACCCGCCCTGTTGCAGCTCGTCCATCAGCTGCGACACCGCCGCGCCATCCTGGCCATAGGCGTAATAAAGCGCGCGTTCGAAATTGGAGCTGACCTGAATATCCATCGACGGGCTGATCGAGGGTATGGTTTCGCCCTTGAAATAGCCCTCGCCCGACAGGCAGCGGTGCAGAATGTCGTTCTGGTTGGTGGCCACCACCAGCTGCTCGATCGGCAGCCCCATCCGCTTGGCGATATAGCCCGCGAAGATGTCGCCGAAATTGCCGGTGGGTACGGTGAAGCTGACCTTGCGATGCGGCGCACCCAGGCTGGTGGCCGCCGAGAAGTAATAGACCACCTGCGCCAGAACCCGCGCGAAATTGATCGAGTTCACACCAGCCAGCCGCACCCCGTCGCGGAAGGCGAAGTCGTTGAACATGTCCTTGACCCGCGCCTGACAGTCGTCGAAGTCGCCATCTACCGCCAGCGCGTGCACGTTGCTGTCGGCGGGCGTGGTCATCTGGCGGCGCTGCACCTCGCTGACGCGGCCATGCGGGAAGAGGATAAAGACATTGACCGCATCCAGCCCCCGAAACGCCTCGATCGCGGCCGAGCCGGTATCGCCCGAAGTGGCGCCGACAATGGTCACCGTCTCGCCGCGCCGCGCCAGCGCCGCCTGAAACAGCTGGCCGATCAGCTGCATCGCGAAATCCTTGAAGGCCAGCGTCGGCCCGTGGAACAGCTCCAGCAGGAAGTGGTTCTCGTTGAGCTGTTTCAGCGGTGCCCGGGCGGCATGGCCAAAGCCTTCGTATGCGCGTGCGATGATGCCCCGGAATTCGTCCTCAGCAAACGATCCGCTCACATAGGGCCACATTACACGAAAGGCGATCTCTTCATAAGGCAGGCCCGCCAGCGCGGCGATCTCGTCGTAGCCCATCACCGGGATCTCGGCGGGCAGGTAAAGGCCCCCGTCACGGGCCAGACCGGTCAGCATCGCCTCTTCAAAGGTAAGCTCGGGCGCCTGCCCGCGGGTCGAGATGTATTTCATTGCTGTCAGCCTTTCTTGCGGGCGCGGCTGCGCCACAAAAACAGGGAGGTCATCGCGGCCCAGACCAGGGCCAGGCCAAACCAGGTGATTGCATATTGCAGGTGATCGTTGGGGATGCCGGCGCTGTCGACCGGCAAGGGCGTGATACCCGGGCCGGTCGGCGCGCGGGCGATCAGCAGCACCGGTTCGGTGCCCAACTCCGCTGCCATCGCGGGTACGTCGCGAGCGAACCAGATATTGCCGTTCCGATCGGGCGCCGGGGTATAGCCGTCGATCTCGTCGGGCCAGTGCAAGTTGCCCTCGATCCGCATCGGGCCGGTTTCGCGGCGGTCCTGCTTGGCGGTCGTCGGGATGAAGCCGCGATCGACCAGGATGCGCCTGCCCTCGTTTGTCACGAAGGGGGCGATGACGCGGTAGCCCGGCCCGACCATCTTGACCGAGACCAGCACGTGCACCTCTTCGCCGGCCATCGCACCACTGACCGCAACCGGCAGATAGCGGTCATGTTCGGGATCGGGTTCGGCGGGCAGCGCCTGCGGCGCGCCGGCGATGCGGCTGTCGATATCTGCCAGCATCGCCTGTTTCCAGTCCAGCCGCCGCAACTGCCAACTGCCCAGCGCGATCAGCACGGCGAGGCCCGCGAGACCTACGAGTAACAGAAAGAGAACGCGGCGCATGGCGGCTCCGGAGGGGGTTTCAGACGGCCCGGCGCGGGCCGGTGCCTTGGTATGGCGAGACGGGGCGCATTTGCAACCGGTCAATTGTATCGGGTGCAATTCAGGGATCGCGCCACCGGAGCACCAATGAAAAAGCCGCCCCGAGGGGCGGCCTTGTCTGTCTTTCCGGCGCAGGGCCCATGCGATCAGAGCAGCGGCCACTGACCCCAGATGTAGACGGCAAAGAAGAGGAACAGCCAGACCACATCGACGAAGTGCCAGTACCAGGCGGCGGCCTCGAAACCGATATGCTTCTCAGGGGTGAAATCGCCCTTGAGCGCGCGCAGCAGACACACCGCCAGGAAGATGGTGCCGATGATCACGTGCATGCCGTGGAAACCGGTTGCCATGAAGAAGTTAGAGTAGAACTGGTCGCCACCAAAGGTCCAGTCTTCGTGCAGCAGCAGCTCGGCATATTCATAGCCTTGCAGGAAGGTAAAGATCATGCCCAGCACGATGCCGATCGACAGGCCCTGAATCAGCGCCTTGCGGTCGTTGTTGTGCACCAGCGCATGGTGCGCCCAGGTCACGGCACAGCCCGAGAGCAGCAGGATCAGCGTGTTGATCAGCGGCAGGTGGAACGGGTCGACCGCGTGAATGTTCGGTGCCACATACTCGGTGCCGACATAGTCCTGCATCGGATACATGCGGTGTTTGAAGAAGGACCAGAACCAGGCAAAGAAGAACATCACCTCGGAGGTGATGAACAGGATCATGCCATAGCGCAGGCCGATGCGGACGACGGGCGTATGGTCGCCAACACGGCTTTCGGCCACGACCTCGGACCACCAGGCGAACATGACATAGAGCACGGCGATGAAGCCGGCCCAGAACATGTAGGAAGTGATTCCGTGCATCCAGAGAACGGCGCCGAAGAGCATGACAAAGCCGCCGATCGCGCCAACCAGCGGCCAGATCGACGGGGGCAGAATGTGATAATCGTGGTTCTTAGCGTGTGCCATCAGTGTCCCTCACCTTGCGGCGTTAGTTCGTGTTCGTTGTTGTAGCTGCACCAAGAGCGGCATAGCCCTCGGGCAGATCGATTTCGTAGAATGTATACGACAGCGTGATCGTATGCACATATTTCGCGTCCCGGTCGTTGACGATCTCGGGGTCGACAAAGAAGCTGACCGGCATCTGCACCCGTTCGCCGGGTTGCAGCACCTGCTCTTCAAAGCAGAAACAGGCGATCTTGTCGAAATAGCCACCCGCCGAATAGGGCGCGACGTTGTAGGACGCCTGCCCCGCCACCGGCCGGTCTGTCGGGTTGTAGGCCTCGTAAAAGGCCAGCCCGGTCTCGCCGATGCGCAGCTCCATCTCGGTTTGAACGGGGCGGAACTCCCACGGCATGCCGCGCTCTTTCGAGGCGTCGAAGCGCACCTTGATGGTCTTGTCGAGGATGGTGTCCGACCCGGCCTCGGCCACGCCGGTGGCGCCGCCAAACCCGGTGACCCGGCAGAACCAGTCATAGAAAGGCACAGAGGCCCAGGCGAGCCCGCCCATGACCACGACCACGCTGACCAGTTGCACAACGGTTTTCTGAGGTCCCTTCAAAGCCATCAGCCCTGCCCTCCGGTACTGGCCTGCGGCGGCTCGAAATCGCCACGGGTCACCTTGACCACTGTCAGGCCGAAAATGATGACGATGAACGCCGCAAGCGTCAGCGCAACGCCCAGGTTGCGGCCAAAGCGGCGCTGATGCAGCTCATGTGTCTGACGCAGGCTCATCCCCAGCCTCCCAGCCCATAGGGGCGCAGCAGCGCTTCGGCCAGAATGGCGCCGAAATGCAGGAAGAGGTAGAGCAGCGACAGTTTGAAGAACTTCCGCTCGGTCTTGAAGTTGTCGGCCTCGCTATCGGCCTCGTCCCGGCGCCAGATACGGATGGCCCCCAGCAGGAACAGCGCGTTCAGCACCAGAGCGACGGCCAGATAGATCGGTCCGCCGATATCGGAGAACGCGGTGCCCAACGCCAGAAGCGCCAGCAGGACCGTATAGACGAGGATGTGAACACGCGTCGCGCGGCGACCATGGGTCACGGTCAGCATCGGCACCCCGGCGTCGTCATAGTCGGACCGCATGAACAAGGCCAGCGCCCAGAAATGCGGCGGCGTCCACATGAAGGTCAGTGCGAACATCAGCCAGGGTTCGACCGACATGTCGCCGGTGGCCGCGATCCAGCCGATCACCGGCGGAAAGGCCCCTGCCGCACCACCGATCACGATGTTCTGCGGCGTCGTCCGCTTCAGCCACATGGTATAGACGACGACATAAAAGAAGATAGTGAAGGCGAGAAAGGCACCGGCAAACACATTGGTGGCCAGCGCCAGCATCATCACCGACAGGCCCGACAGGCCCAGACCCACGGCCAGCGCCTCGCCCGCTTCGACCTTGCCGGCGGGGATCGGACGCTTTTTGGTGCGCTTCATCACCTGGTCGATATCGGCATCCCACCACATGTTCAGCGCACCCGAGGCGCCGCCACCGATGGCGATGAACAATATGGCGCAAAACCCGATGAACGGATGCACCGGTACCGGCGCGGCCACGAGGCCGACCAGAGCGGTAAAAACAACAAGCGACATGACCCGCGGTTTCAGCAGGGCGAAATAGTCGCCAAAACCGGCCTCGTCCGGGCGATGTGCGGCCCGGGCAGTGCTGGCGTTGAAGCTTGCGTCGCTCATGCGGTGGTCCCTTGGGGCAAAAGCCGCGCGACATGCGCGCAGCCCGGGTCAGTCTTGGCAGGCGGGGTCAGGCCCCGCCCGAAAGGTTCAGTTCGATGCGACCTGATAGCTGGTCGGCAGACCGGCATATTCTTCTTTCGCGCTTGCCAGCCACTTGGCGTATTCCGCCTCGCTGACCACCTTGACAGTGATCGGCATATAGGCGTGGTCCTTGCCGCAAAGCTCGGAGCACTGGCCGAAATAGATGCCTTCCTTTTCAGCCTTGAACCACAGCTGCGCCAGACGGCCCGGCACTGCGTCCTGCTTCACGCCGAATGCGGGGATGGTCCAGGAATGGATCACGTCTGCGCCGGTCACGCTCATCACGACGACCTTGCCCACGGGCACGACAACGGCGGTATCGGTCGCCAGCAGGTACTCGTCCTGGCTGTAGCCATGATCTTCCAGATCGTCGCGGCCCAGCATGAAGCTTTCGAAGCCGAAGCCTTCGTCGGTGTAGTCATAGCCCCAGTACCACTGATAGCCGGTGACCTTGATGTTGATCTCACCCTCGGGAATTTCCTGCTGGTTAAACAGCACCGGCAGCGAGAAGGCACCGATGAAGACCAGAATCAGGATCGGCCCGACGGTCCAGAGGATTTCCACAGGGGTGTAATGCGAAAAGTTCGCCGGGGTCGGGTTGGCGCGGCTGTTGAACCGCACGATGCACCAGACCAGCAATGCCGCCACCAGCAGGCAGATGACGGTGATGATCACCAGAATCATGCCGTCCAGCGATTGCAACTCGCGCGCCAGCTCGGTTGCGGCGGGCTGAAAGCCCATCCCGCCGTCGACCGGTTTGCCGATGATCTCCAGCTCCTGCGCCGCGGCGGGCAGGCTCGAAAGGGTGGCGAGAAGCGCCGAAAGCGTCAAAGCGTTCTTCATGTTCTGTCCTGATCGTTTGATCTTTGCGTCCCTGACCGGGGGGTTCGTGAATCAAACACACCCCGCCCGTTGTCTTTGGTCGCGTTAAAAATCATATTCCCGGAGGCAGATAAAGCAAAATGCTTGCGTCAAACAGACGCTATTTTTGATCTGGATCAAACAACGAGGCCGCAAATCATGGCGCATGACCCTTTTCGCCCTTTTGAAACAGCCCTCCCACAGGACGAGGCACTGGCCGTTCTGCGGGCGGCCACCGATGGGGCGGAGGATGGCGAACTGTTCGTCGAGCGCCGCAAATCCGAGGCGCTCAGCTTTGACGACGGGCGCTTGCGCTCGGCCTCTTACGACGCGTCCGAGGGGTTCGGGTTGCGGGCGGTCAAGGGCGAGGTGGCGGGATATGCGCATTCCACCGATGTCTCGATTCCCTCCTTGAGACGAGCGGCGGAAACCGCGCGGCTGGCGGTGGGCGATGGAGGCGGCACTCTGGCCGGTGCCCCGGCCCGCACCAATCGCAAGCTCTATACCGAGGACGATCCCATCGCGTCGGCCGCCTTCCCGGTAAAGGTCGAGACGCTGCGAGAGATCGACGCCTATGCCCGCGATCTGGATCCACGGGTGGTGCAGGTCTCGGCCTCGATCATGGCCTCGCTGCAAGAGGTCGAGATACTGCGGCCCGACGGGGTGCATCTGCGCGATGTGCGGCCGATGACACGCGTGAATGTCTCGGTCATCGTCGAGCGGGACGGGCGGCGCGAAAGTGGCAGCGCCGGTGGCGGTGGCCGGGTCGGGTTGGACGGGCTGATCGCGCCCGAGGCCTGGCAGGCGCAGGCGCGTGAGGCGCTGAGGATCGCTTTGGTCAATCTGGATGCCGAACCGGCGCCTGCCGGGGTGATGGAGGTGGCGCTTGGCCCCGGCTGGCCCGGTATCCTGCTGCACGAAGCGATCGGGCATGGGCTGGAGGGCGATTTCAACCGCAAGGGCAGTTCGGCCTTTGCCGGGCTGATGGGTCAGCAGGTGGCCGCGCGCGGGGTCACCGTGGTCGATGACGGCACCCTGCCCGACCGGCGCGGCTCGATCACCGTCGATGACGAGGGTACGCCCTCGCGCCGGACCGTGCTGATCGAGGACGGCATTCTGACCGGGTACATGCAAGACCGCCAGAACGCCCGCCTGATGGGGGTGGAGCCGACCGGCAACGGGCGGCGGCAAAGCTATGCCCACAAGCCGATGCCACGGATGACCAATACGGTGATGCTGGGTGGCGATGCAGACCCGACCGATCTGGTGGCCGAGATCAAGGACGGCATCTGGGCGGTGGGCTTCGGCGGCGGTCAGGTCGACATCACCAATGGCAAGTTCGTGTTCTCCTGCACCGAGGCGTACCGGGTGCGCAATGGTCGTATCGGCGCCCCGGTCAAGGGGGCCACGCTGATCGGCGACGGCCCTTCTGCGCTGAAACGCATCCGGGGGCTTGGCAATGACATGGCACTCGACCCCGGCATGGGCACCTGCGGCAAGGACGGCCAATGGGTGCCGGTGGGCGTGGGCCAGCCCACGGTGCTGATGGACGGGCTGACGGTGGGCGGCTCAGCGGCGTGAAACCGGACGGCGGCAAGGTAAACAGCTTTGCCGCCGATTCGCCTCCCTGCGTCTGAGCAGACCATAGGTTCGCCCAAGAAACATCCATCAAAGTTCTTTTATTTCAGATGGTTGAGTGTGACTTTCTGTCCCGACCGCAAAAAACTGCGAAAAATTTAGCTTGATTCACCACCTGTTAACGGGCCGGACCGTAAACCTGTTTCTGCAAACAGGCGGAGCGACGGATGACCGAGGAACAGTTTTCTTCCTATCACCCCCCACTCCCACCCACCACGGAAGAGGACCGGTTTTCCTGGCTCCGCCTTTTGCGCTCGCGCAGAGTTGGCCCGACAACGTTTCGCCGATTGATGCACGAGCATGGCACGGCGCAGAACGCGCTGGCCGCGTTGCCTGAAGTGGCACGTGCCGCCGGGGTCGAGGGCTATGAAATATGCCCGCCCGGTGTTGTCGAAGCAGAGCTCAAGGCCGCAAAAGCCGCGCAAGCGCGGCTTTTGTGCCTGAGCGATGCCGATTACCCCGCTCATCTGGCCGGGATCCCGGATGCGCCGCCGCTCTTGTGGCTGCTCGGTGACCCGGCCCTGTTGCGCCGCCCGATGATCGCGCTAGTGGGCGCCCGCAATGCCTCGTCGCTGGGCACCCGCATGGCGCGGGCTTTGGCGCAGGATCTGGGTGCTGCCGGATTCGTGGTGGTCTCGGGGCTGGCGCGCGGTATCGACACCGCCGCGCATCTGGCCGCGCTGCCCACCGGCACCATCGCGGTGATGGCCGGTGGCGTCGACACGATCTATCCCGCCGAGAACACCCATCTGGCGGGTGATATCGCGCGTCAGGGATTGCGCCTGTCGGAACAGCCGATGCGCCTGACCCCGCAGGCCCGCCATTTCCCGCGCCGCAACCGCATCATCTCGGGTCTGGCCCAGGCGGTGGTGGTGGTCGAGGCCGCCGCCAAATCCGGCAGCCTGATCACCGCGCGCGACGCCCTGGATCAGGGGCGCGAAGTGCTGGCGGTACCCGGTCACCCGTTCGATGCGCGTGCCGCCGGGTGCAACATGCTGATCCGCGACGGCGCCCATTTGGTACGCAATGCCGAGGATGTGATCGCCGCCCTTCCCACCCTGACGACACCGGAACCGCAGCCCGACCTGTGCGACCTGATGCAACAGCCGGCGCCGCCGCCCAAACGCAGCCTGCGCGAGACCGCGGCGCTGCACAGCCAGATCCTGGACCGGCTCGGCCCTTCACCGGTGGCCGAGGATCAACTGATCCGCGATCTGGCCGCCAGCCCGGGCGAGGTCGCCCCGGTGCTGGTCGATCTGGAGCTTGAGGGCCGGATCAACCGTCAGGCTGGCGGGCTTCTGTCGCGCGTCAGCTGACCCCTGCGCGACATGTGCCCAAGGCCGCAACGGACCGGCCACATGTGCCTCTGACACTCGGAATATCTGCGCCCAAACAGCACCGATTGACAATCGGGGCTTGCACCCCACATGTTGCCCCGCCATAGAACGCGCCGTGTCCGATGAATGAGGTTGCCACTTAAATGCCTGTTGTTGTTGTAGAATCCCCTGCCAAGGCAAAAACGATCAACAAATATCTCGGCTCGGACTACACGGTTCTGGCATCTTATGGGCATGTGCGCGACCTGCCTGCCAAGGACGGATCGGTCGATCCCGAGCATGATTTCGACATGACCTGGGAGGTCGCCGCCGACAGCCGCAAGCATGTCAAGGCGATCGCCGACGCGCTGGCCGAGGACAACGAACTGATCCTCGCCACCGACCCCGATCGCGAGGGCGAGGCGATCAGCTGGCACCTGCAGGAGGCTCTGACCAAGCGCCGTTCGATCAAGAAGGGCACTGCCGTCAGCCGCGTCACCTTCAACGCCATCACCAAGGACGCGGTGACCAAGGCGATGCAGAACCCGCGCCAGGTCGACATGCCGCTGGTCGAGGCCTATCTGGCCCGCCGCGCGCTGGATTATCTGGTGGGCTTCAACCTGTCCCCGGTGCTGTGGCGAAAGCTGCCCGGCGCGCGCAGCGCGGGCCGGGTGCAATCGGTCTGCCTGCGCCTGATCGTCGAGCGCGAGATGGAGATCGAGGCTTTCAAGCCGGTGGAATACTGGTCGGTCAAGGCGCTGCTGGAAACCCCGCGTGGCCAGGCCTACGAGGCGCGGCTGGTCACGCTGGCGGGCAACAAGCTCGACAAGATGGACCTGTCCAACGCCACCCAGGCCGAACTGGCGGTGCAGGCGATCACCAGCCGCGCGCTGAGCATCCAGTCGGTCGAGGCGAAACCGGCGGCGCGCAACCCCTCTGCCCCCTTCATGACATCGACCCTGCAACAAGAGGCCAGCCGCAAGTTCGGCATGGGCGCGCGCCACTGCATGAGCGCGGCGCAGCGCCTCTACGAGGCCGGGCACATCACCTATATGCGGACCGACGGCATCGACATGGCGCCCGAGGCGGTGATGGCCACCCGCGACGCCATTGCCGAGCGGTTCGGGGCCGAATACGTGCCCGACAGCCCGCGCATGTACAAGAACAAGGCCAAGAACGCGCAAGAAGCGCATGAATGCATCCGCCCCACCGACATGCGCAAGGATGCCGCCGCGCTGAAACTGAAAGACGAGGATCAGCGCCGTCTCTATGACCTGATCTGGAAACGCACCATCGCCTGCCAGATGGCCGCCGCCCGGCTGGAGCGGACCACGGTCGAAATCGGCAGCGCCGATGGCCAGGTCGGTCTGCGCGCCACCGGCCAGGTGGTGCTGTTCGACGGGTTCCTGCGCGTCTACGAAGAGGGGCGCGACGATGTCGAGAATGACGAGGACAAGCGCCTGCCCCAGATCTCGATGGGGGAAAAGGCGGTCTTTGCCAAGACCTCGCTGGCCGATCAGTTCGCCAAGGCGACCGGAGATGCCCCGCTGACCGAGGGTGCCAAGATCGCCAAGGAAGCGATTCTGTCCGAGAACGAGGCCGTCCTGGCGCTGCAACACCACACCCAGCCGCCGCCGCGCTATACCGAGGCGACGCTGGTCAAGCGGATGGAAGAGCTGGGCATCGGCCGACCCTCGACCTATGCCTCGGTCATCACCACGATTCAGGACCGCGAATATGTCCGCAAGGACAAGAACCGCCTGATCCCCGAGGAGAAGGGGCGGATCGTCACCATCTTCCTGCTGAACTTCTTTCGCCAATATGTGGGCTATGAGTTCACCGCCAATCTGGAAGAGCAGCTGGATGACGTCAGCGCGGGTTCGCGCGATTACAAGGACCTGCTGGGCCGGTTCTGGCGCGATTTCTCGGCAGCGATCAGCGAAACATCCGAGCTGCGCATCTCCGAAGTGCTCGACAAGCTGGACGAGGCGCTGGCGCCTCAGCTCTATCCGCCGCGCGAGGATGGATCCGACCCACGGATCTGCCCCAAATGCGGCACCGGCCACCTGCATCTGAAAACCTCGCGCACCGGCGGGTTCGTCGGCTGCGGCAACTATCCCGAATGCCGCTATACCCGCCCGATCAGCGGCGACGCGGATGACAGCGCCGAGCGGCTGCTGGGTGAGGATGGCGGCGACGAGATCTGGCTCAAGGCGGGCCGGTTCGGCCCCTATGTCCAGCGCGGCGAGATCAGCGAAGAAAACAAGAAACCCCCGCGCGCCAGCCTGCCGCGCGGCTGGTCGGCCGAAGACCTGGACCTGGAAAAGGCGCTGGTGCTGCTCAGCCTGCCGCGCCAGATCGGGCAACACCCCGAAGGTGGCATGATCAGCTCGAATTTCGGGCGGTTCGGCCCCTATCTGATGCATCAGCTGCCGGACGAGGCCAAACCGGTCTATGCCAATCTCAAGGACCCGAACGATGTGTTCGAGATCGGCATGAACCGCGCGGTGGAACTGTTGGCCGAGAAACGCGCCAATCCCCGCGGTCGGGGCCGGGCGGCGGCCAAACCCCTCAAGGAGTTGGGCGAGCATCCCGAACACGGCGGTGCGGTCAACGTGCTGGACGGCCGCTATGGCGCCTATGTCAAATGGGACAAGGTCAACGCGACCCTGCCCAAGGATGTCGAGGCGGCGGATGTGACGATGGAGATGGCGGTCGCGCTGATTGCCGAGAAATCAGCCAAGAAGGGCACCAAGAAAAAGGCCGCCCCGCGCAAGAAGACCACCAAGAAAACCGAGAACTGACCACGACACGGGCGCGGGCTTCAGCGCCCACGCAACCCCGCTACCAGCCGCGTCATCGCCCGTTCAAAGGGCGCGGGCTCGGCCCCTTGCGCAATCGCAAGCGCGGCCCGATCAAATGCGGCAGACACCACCTCGGTCAAGGCCTGCATCTCATCCTCGCCTAAACCGCTGACCACCAGTTCGAGTCCGGCGCGCAGCGAGGCGCGCCCGCCGCCGGCGTCGATCCGGCTCATCTCCTCCGGCCCCAACACCGCCGGCCCGTCGATCAGCAGCAGCCGGGCACGACCCGGCTCGGCCATGGCGCGGAAAAAGGCTGCGCTGCCCGCTTCCATGCCCTCTGCCCCGGCGCTGACCGCCTCGGCGTCGATCCGATGCACCAGCGCCTCGGCCTCGGCCTCGACCACGGCGCGAAACAGATCGGCCTTGTCGGCGAAGTGGTGATACAGCGCGCCGCGCGTCACCTCGGCGGCGCGCACGATCTCGGGTGTCGAGGTCTCGGCATATCCCTTGTCCACGAACAGCGCCCGCGCAGCGGAGATCAGGCGTGCCCGCATCGCGGCGCGGCGGTCGGCATTGGGGACGGGTGTATTTTTCTCTTGCATACATACAGCCTGTATGTTTAATTCCAGCTCACATACAGACTGTATGCATGTTGAGGAGAAAGGCAATATGAAAACGACCCAGTATTACCCCGTCGTCCAGACCGGCGACGTGCAGGGCACCGCCGATTTCTATCGCAGCCATTTCGGGTTCCACACCGCGTTCGAGGCCGATTGGTACGTTCACCTGCAATCCAGCGCCGACCCCTCGGTCAATCTGGCCATCCTGGACGGGCAGCACGAAACCATCCCGACCGAGGCCCGCGGCCCGGTGCGCGGGGTGATCCTGAACTTCGAGGTGGCAGACGCGGCGGCGGAATATGACCGGCTGACAGCGGCGGGTCTGCCGATGCTGAAACCGCTCAAGGACGAGGCGTTCGGCCAGCGCCATTTCATCACCGCCGACCCCAATGGCGTGCTGATCGACGTCATCACCCCGATCCCGCCCAGCGCCGAATTTGCCGCTCAATACAGTGCCGAGGCCCTGCCCCAGTGACCCGGCCGGGGCGGTTCCGCCGCCCCGGCCCCTGCCATTCCGTAGAAATACCATCCCCCGGAACCCGTCATTGACTTCGCGCTGACGCGGCGGCAAAACCGGCGCAATCACCAAGTCATTGGGGGAGTTTCCATGAAAAAAGTCTATGCCAACGCCACCGAGGCGCTCGACGGTCTGCTGCAGGACGGCATGCTGATCGCGGCGGGCGGCTTCGGCCTGTGCGGCATTCCCGAACTGCTCTTGCAGGCAATCAAGGACTCGGGTGCCAAGGATCTGACCTTTGCCTCGAACAATGCGGGTGTCGACGACTTCGGCATCGGCATCCTGCTGCAAACCAAGCAGGTCAAGAAGATGATCAGCTCGTATGTGGGTGAAAACGCCGAGTTCATGCGGCAATACCTGAGCGGCGAGCTGGAGCTGGAATTCAACCCCCAGGGCACGCTGGCCGAGCGCATGCGCGCCGGTGGCGCGGGCATCCCCGGTTTCTATACCAAGACCGGCGTCGGCACCGTCATCGCCGATGGCAAGGAGCACAAGGATTTCAACGGCGAGACCTATATCCTCGAAGAGGGTATCTTTGCCGACCTGTCGATCATCAAGGCCTGGAAGGCCGATGACACCGGCAACCTGGTGTTCCGCAAGACCGCGCGCAATTTCAACGTGCCCGCGGCCACCTGCGGCAAGATCTGCATCGCCGAGGTCGAAGAAATCGTTCCGCGCGGCGAGCTGGACCCAGATTGCATCCACCTGCCCGGCATCTATGTGCATCGCATCATTCAGGGCGAGCATGAAAAGCGCATCGAACAGCGCACCACCCGCAAACGTGAGGAGGCTTGAGCCATGCCCTGGGACCGCAATCAGATGGCCGCGCGCGCGGCAGAAGAGCTTGAAGACGGCATGTATGTGAACCTCGGCATCGGGATCCCGACGCTGGTGGCCAACTATGTGGGCGACAAGGACATCACCCTGCAATCGGAAAACGGCATGCTGGGCATGGGCCCCTTTCCCTATGAGGGCGACGAGGACCCGGACCTGATCAATGCCGGCAAGCAGACCATCACCGAACTGGCCCGCACCGCCTATTTCGACAGTGCCACCTCGTTTGCGATGATCCGGGGCGGCAAGATCGCCGCCGCGATCCTGGGCGCGATGGAAGTGGACGAAAAGGGCGATCTGGCCAACTGGATGATCCCCGGCAAGCTGGTCAAGGGCATGGGCGGCGCCATGGACCTGGTGGCGGGCGTCGGTCGCGTGGTGGTTGTGATGGATCACACCAACAAGCACGGCGAATCGAAAGTGCTCAAGGAATGCACCCTGCCGCTGACCGGCAAGGGCGTGGTCGACCGCA
This sequence comes from Ruegeria sp. SAZD011, assembly GCF_059612545.1. Taxonomy (NCBI): domain Bacteria; kingdom Pseudomonadati; phylum Pseudomonadota; class Alphaproteobacteria; order Rhodobacterales; family Roseobacteraceae; genus Ruegeria; species Ruegeria sp. SAZD011. The sequence continues at coordinate 130,551 of NZ_JBXWQU010000016.1, forward strand.
TCATCACGAATCTTGGCGTGCTGGACGTGGTCGAGGGCGGGCTGCGGATTGTCGAACTGGCCGATGGCGTGACCGAGGCCGAAATGCGCGCCGCGACCGAGGCGACGCTGGTCGACTGACCGGGTCTCTTCTTGGGATCACCAACCCGCCCCCACAACCGGGGCGGGTTTTTCTATTGCATGGCAGTGAACACGCATCCGTCGGTAATCAGCTCGGGCGGTGTGGCGCAGAGCCCGCGCGCCACCTGATAGGCGGCCAGCACTTTGGGCACATAATCTCGGGTCTCGGCATAAGGCGGCACACCCTCATGTTTGCGCACCGCGCCCTCGCCCGCGTTGTATCCGGCGAGTACCAGGACCGGGTCGCGCCCGAACTCCTCCATCAGCCAGTTCAGATAGCGCACGCCACCCGCGATATTCTCATCCGGCGAAAGGCTGTCATTGACCCCGAACCGGGCCGCGGTATCCGGCATCAGCTGCATGAGACCCTGCGCGCCCGCACCGCTGACAGCATCGGCCCGCCCCGCCGATTCCACCGCGATTACCGCCAGCACCAGCGCCGGCGATACCTCGGTTCCGACGGTCGAGCGCAGGATCGTGATGCCTTGCGCCCTGGCGATGTCCTGCAAGGCCTGAAGGCGCGGCGCATCCACCCCGCCGGCGGATAGCGCGCTAAGCATATCCTCCAACTGGCGCGGCCTGTCGGGGCCAAGCGCCGGAGAAATCTTATCCCAGAACCACGCATAACGGCCGGTGGCGCCCGCCGCGTCAGGCACGGGCGCGGCCGCCGCGGTGACGATCTCGTCCTCCGCAACCGGCTTCTGCCGCCCGGCGACGGGTGCGCGGGCGTGTTCCTCGGCCGAGATCTGGACATCCACGCGAGGGCGCGTCCCCGGCGCGGGTGCGCGCACCCGCTTGAACTTGACCTCGGGCAACGGCGCGGGGCTTTCCGCGTGCGACTCGCCCACGACCGTAAAAACGGCCGCCGCCGCAATCAGAGTGATGTATCTGAGGGCCATCTGCTCGCCTCTAGATATGTTTTTTCACGACTCTACTGTGCAAAAGACCCTTTCAACACCGAAAAACCCACCCAAATAAGGCGATTTCGCCATATTTGATGCTGTTTTGCATCGGCCCTACCCGGGGTAACTATAAATTTTTCTTTTTTTATCATTTGAAATCATGACGTTATCAAAAATTCCTACAAAAAATTAAAATCAGGCAAAGAAATCCGAGTTTTGGCCCAAATCCTGCCACGGCTGACCGGCAAATATACACCCATACCGCGACGGACATGAGCCAACGAGAGAGAGCAGGTTCAGACGGACGGCGAGGTTGAGAAACACTCTTGTGATCCTTAGGAGGGACTAACCATGATCAAGTTCATCAAAAACTTCCGCAAAGACGAAGATGGCGCAGTGACCGTTGACTGGGTCGTGCTGACCGCAGCAGTCGTGGCCCTGGCCGCAGTTGCCTACAACGGCATCTCGACCGGTACCGGCACGCTGTCGACCGCCATCAACACCGAGCTGGGCACCGTGACGCCGGATACCGGCCTGTAAAGCCTGGCTGATTACAGCAGATCGGGGCCGCGTCTTTACCTAAGGCGTGGCCCTTTTTCCTGAATCCGATGCGACGGAGGCACTGCCATGCTTTATAGCTGGATGCTCTTTGCAAAAGAGGAAGACGGCGCCGTCACGGTGGACTGGGTGGTTCTGACTGCCGCGGTGGTCTCCCTGGCCGGTATCGCCTATTCGGCGATCAACGGTCCGACCGGGGATGTATCCACGGCTGTCTCGACCACGATTGGATCGGTCAACGTGGACGCCGGGTTCTGACCTGGCGGCAAAGACCGTTTCGAGACAAATGCGCAGAAAAACAAGCTTCAATTGTCCGTCAAAGACGCTGTAGGGGCGCCCTTTGACCCTCAGAATGACATATTTGAAGCGCAAGATTTGTTTCGGATCGCCCGTGCCCGGCCAGAATGGCCGACGCCGGGCGAGCGGAACAGAAGAGAGGTGACAAGATGCGAGCAGTATTCGGACTGGTCCTGATCGTGGGGATCGCACTTGCCGGGGGCGCGGTCATGATGGCCCGCAACTATATTTCCGCCTATCAAAGCGAACTGGCGCGTGAGCGGCAGGCACGGGCACAGATCGTGCCGACAAAGACGGTCTATGTGGCCTCGCGCCCGCTGCGTTATGGCGAACGACTGACCAAAGAGGACGTGCGCGCGGTCAAATGGCCCGAAAACGCCATTCCCGAAGGCACATTCCTGGATGCCGCCACCCTGTTCCCCGAGCGTCAGGAGGACAATCGCTATGTCCTGCGCGCGATGGAGAAGGATGAGGCAATCATGGCCGTCAAGGTCACCAAACCCGGTGAGGATGCCGGGCTGACCTCGCAACTGTCGCGTGGCATGCGCGCCTTTGCCATCAAGGTCGACGTCACCAGCGGCGTGTCGGGTTTCCTGCGTCCGGGTGACCGGGTCGATGTCTACTGGACCGGTGGCATGTCGGGCGGAACCGGCCCGCTGGAAGGCATGCAGGGAGAGATCACCCGCCTGATCCAGACCAATATCCAGATTGTCGCAATCGACCAGATCGCGGGGGGTGACGTGACTGGCGCCAATATCGCCCGCACGGTCACCGTCGCCGCCCTGCCCCAGCAGGTGGCCGCGCTGGCCCAGGCGCAGACAACCGGACGCCTGACCCTGGCGCTGGTTGGCGCCGATGACGATACCATCGCTTCGGCGGTCGAGGTTGATCAGCGCATGCTACTGGGTCTCGGAGCGCTCGAAGCCGCCCCCGAAAAGGTCGAAGAGAAGGTCTGCACCATCCGCACCCGTCGCGGGGCCGAGGTTGTCGACATCCCGATCCCCTGCACGAATTGATGTGTCGATCTGCGCAGGTTGCAAAAGGAAGGGCCGCACCGCAAGGGGCGGTCCTTCTTGCTTGTTGCTCAATACACACATCAAAAACGCGCCAAAAAGCATTGATTCTTGCAAAAAAGCATCAGGTCGCGCAAAGTAACCCAAACATCGGGCGTCAAGACCCGGTTCAGAGGCGTGATCGGAAAGGCAGGTCACATGAAAATTGATGGTTTCATCAAAGCGGCCCTGACAGGGCTCGTCCTTGCGTGCAGCCCGATCGCGGGCATGTCGCAAGCTCAGGATCTGCGCGTGGTCAAACAAGGCACCGCCGAAACTCTCGATGTTCCCATGAACCGGGCCATCGTGGTTGAAAGCGAAACGCCCTTTGCCGAGCTTTCGATTGCCAATGCCGGGATCGCGGATATCTCTTCGCTGTCCGACCGTACCATCTATGTTCTGGGCAAATCGCCGGGCCTGACAACGCTCAGCCTGTTCGACGCGGGTGGGCGGCTGATCACCAATGTGAACGTACGCGTCTCGTTCGACGTGGCCGAGTTCAAGGAACGTCTCAAACAGATCCTGCCCAACGAGAAGATCGAGGTGCGCACCGCCAATGACGGTATCGTGCTGTCGGGCACCGCCTCCAGCGCCGCGCGTTTGCAACGGGCGCTTGACCTGGCCGAACGCTATGCGCCCGAACGGGTTTCGAACCTGATGAGCGTGGCCGGTGTGCAGCAGGTCATGCTCAAGGTGCGTTTCGCCGAGATGCAGCGCTCGGTCTCGAAATCGCTCAGCGCCTCGCTGGGCTTCAGCGGCGGCAATGCCGTCGGCGGTCTGAACACACTGAACAACTCGGGAAGCCTGACCAACGCCATCAACGGCAACATCCCGGTCCTGAACGACAATACCGGTGCAATCCTGTTCGGGTTCAGCGCCGGATCGACCCAGGTGCGGCTGCTGCTCGAGGCGCTGGAGCGCAAGGGCGTGGTGCGCACCCTGGCCGAACCGAACCTTTCGGCCCTGTCTGGGCAAGAGGCCAAGTTCCTGGCCGGTGGCGAATACCCGATCCCGGTGGCCCAGCGCGACGGCTTGTTCACGGTCGAGTACAAGCCCTTTGGCGTCGAGATGGCATTCATCCCCCGTGTCGTCGATGGCGATCTGATCAATCTGGAACTGCTTGCGGCGGTCTCGTCTCTCGATCCCAACAATTCGGTTACCGTCAACGGGTTCGAAATCGCCGCGTTTCAACGCCGCGAAACCTCGACCACCGTCGAACTGAAGGATGGCGAGAGCTTTGCAATCGCCGGTCTGATCGAGGACGAGTTCCTGGACAACAACTCGCAACTGCCCTGGATCGGCGACGTGCCGGTGCTGGGTGCCCTGTTCCGCAGTGCAAACTATCAGCGCTCGCAGACCGAGCTGGTGATCATCATCACCGCGCATCTGGTCTCGCCCACGCGGGGCGAAGCATTGGCGCTGCCGACCGATCGGGTCAAGCCGCCCACCGAGAGCGATCTGTTCCTGCGCGGAAAGACCACCCGGACCCAGCGGGCCCGTAGCGGCGCTGCCTCCGAGGTCGCGCGTCAGGATTTCAGCGGCTCTTATGGCTATGTCTTGGAGTGATCAGGGGATGGGACCGATGCGGAACTGGATGATGTGCCTGGGGCTGGCCGGAACGCTTTCCGCCTGCGGTCTCGAAGCGGGCTATCAGGTCGATTCGGGCACGTTCGGCAACGCAACGCTGAACAATACCCAAATGATGAACGGCGAGCGCAGCTATGCGCAAACCCTGGCGGACCGCTTTGCCCGCGAAGTCCCGACCCAGATCAACTTTGCCTTTGACAGCGCCGAGCTGGACGCCACCGCCCAACAGGTCCTGACCCTTCAGGCCGACTGGATCCGGCAGTTCCCCGAGGTGCGATTCCGCGTCTACGGCCACACCGACGCGGTCGGGTCCTCGGGCTATAACAAGAGCTTGGGGATGCGTCGCGCACGCGCGGTCGTGTCGTTCTTTGCCAGCCGCGGCATCAGCCGGAACCGGCTCGAAGCGATGGTCTCTTATGGCGAAACGCAGCCGCTGGTGCCCACCCCGGAGCGGGAACGCCGCAACCGGCGCACGGTCACCCAGGTCTCGGGCTTTGTCGATGGGCATCAGAACATCCTGGACGGCAAATATGCTCAGGTTGTCTATCGCGAATACATCAAGAGCGCTGAGCCCAAAACCTCGATCGAGATCGACACCAGCTCGAGCGCCTTCGAACAATAAGTGGAATCGGGCGGTATCGTCGCCCCATTCCCTACAATTGGTTCTTTTCGGCCCAAATCTCGCCCAACTTACCCGCGACATTGCTTCCAATAGGTGACGTGCGACCAGATTCCCGGTCGCATGCGGGTGAAGGCAGAACGGACGCCGTCTCGTTGCCCCACCCCCGTAAAGAGGAAAAAGGCAATGAGCAGCGCAATGCCGCAACCCGAAACCACGCCGATCCTGGCCTGTACCGTCAGCCGGGATGTTCAGAACTTCGATCTTCTGATCGAGGACATGGAAGCCGCGATGGGCGAAAGCTGGGGCGACCTGGGGTTTGCCGAGGCGCTGGCCTTCTTCGGTCAGCCCGAATCCGACTCGCTTGAATTCATCGCCCTGGCTATCGATGCCGATGACGAAGACAATCTGGTGCTGATGGGTGAAATCATCACCCAGGCCAAGACGCGCGGTATCAAGGTCATTCTGATCGCCGAAGACGTCACCCCGGCCTCGCTGCATCAGCTGTTGCGCAAGGGGGCGGACGAATTCGTGCCCTATCCCCTGCCCGAGCGCGAACTGCAATCGGCCATCGACCGGCTGAACAAGCCCGAACCCGAACAGGCCCAGGCCCACCACAACACCGCGCACCTGAACAAGGGCGCCGCGCGCGAGGGGGCTTTGATCGTTGTTCATGGGCTGGCCGGCGGTACCGGTTCAACCACCTTGGCGGTGAATCTGGCCTGGGAGCTGGCCAATATCGGCGGCGAGGATGCGCCAAGCGTCTGTCTTCTGGATTTCGACCTGCAATACGGCTCTGTCTCGACCTATCTGGACCTGCCCCGCCGCGAGGCGGTTTTCGAGATGCTGTCGGAAACCGAAAGCATGGACGAAGAGGTGTTCGGTCAGGCGCTCTTGAGCTTCGAGGACAAGTTGCAGGTGCTTACCGCGCCGTCGGACATGGTGCCACTCGACATTCTGACACCCGAGGATATCCAGCGGGTGATCGAAATGGCGCGCGCGCATTTTGATTATGTCATCGTCGATATGCCCAAAACGCTGGTGCAATGGTCCGAGACGATCCTTCAGGCCGCCCATGTCTATTTCGCGATGATCGAGCTGGACATGCGCTCGGCCCAGAACGCGCTGCGGATGAAGCGCGCGCTGCAATCCGAGGACCTGCCTTTCAACAAATTGCGCTTTGCCCTGAACAAGGCGCCGAAATTCACCGATCTCAGCGGCAAGAGCCGGGTCAAGCGGATGGGGGAATCCCTTGGCATCTCGATCGACCTGCAACTGCCCGATGGTGGCAAGCAGGTCACCCAGGGCGCCGATCACGGTCTGCCGCTGGCAACCTCGGCGCCCAAGAATCCGCTGCGTCGCGAGATCGCGAAACTGGCGCAATCGCTGCACGAATTGGGGCGCAGCGACGCCAAGGCAGCCTGAACACCATAGACGAGGGGGTCGACCGTGTTTTCGAGATATAAAAAGACCGACAAGGCAATGCCGGTGGCCGCCCTGGCCGCCAAGAAAGCCGAAGCGCCCGCCGCCAAGGTCGAGCCGGCGCCCGTCGCCAGCCTGCGCAAACCGATCCAGAAACAGGCGGCCGAGGCGGCTCCGCAGGACCGGGACCGCAAACGCAAGGAGCGGCTGAGCGAACTCAAGATCGAGCTCCATCGCGATCTGCTGGAGAATCTCAACCTGTCGGCGCTGGAACACGCCGCCGAGGCAGAACTGCGCGCCGAGATCACCGCCATTACCAGCGAGATTCTGGAAACCAAGGGCGTGGTTCTGAACCGCGAGGACCGCATGCAGCTCAACAAGGAGCTGTATGACGAAGTCACCGGTCTGGGGCCGCTGGAAACCCTGCTTCAGGACGAGACCGTCAACGATATTCTGGTGAACGGGCCGCAGCAGATCTTTGTCGAACGCGCCGGCAAGCTGCAACTGACCGACATCACCTTCAAGGACGAACGCCACCTGCTGCGGATCATCGACAAGATCGTCAGCGCGGTGGGCCGCCGGGTCGATGAATCGAACCCCTATGTCGACGCCCGCCTGGCCGATGGCTCGCGTTTCAACGCGATGGTGCCGCCGATCGCGGTCGACGGTTCGCTGGTGTCGATCCGGAAATTCAAAAAGGACAAGCTGGGCATCGATGATCTGGTCAAGTTCGGCGCCTTTACCGAAGAAATGGCCGCCTATCTTCAGGCTGCCGTCGCCACCCGTCTGAACGTCATCGTGTCGGGCGGGACCGGGTCGGGCAAGACCACCACGCTGAACGCCCTGTCCAGCTTCATCGACAATTCCGAACGCATCCTGACAATCGAGGATACTGCGGAACTCCAACTGCAACAGACCCATGTGGGCCGGATGGAAAGCCGCCCGCCGAACGTCGAGGGCAAGGGCGAGGTTTCCCCGCGCGATTGTCTGAAGAACGCGCTGCGGATGCGCCCCGACCGCATCATCGTCGGCGAGACGCGCGGCGAGGAAGTCATCGACATGTTGCAGGCCATGAACACCGGCCATGACGGGTCGATGACCACGATCCACGCCAACTCTGCCCGCGACGGGGTCAGCCGTCTGGAAAACATGATCGCCATGGCCGGGATCGAGATGCCGATCAAGGCGGTGCGCAGCCAGATCGCCAGCGCCGTCAACCTGATCGTACAGGCCAGCCGTCTTCAGGACGGCAGCCGCCGCATGACCTCGATCACCGAGATCACCGGGATGGAGGGCGACGTCATCTCGATGCAGGAAATCTTTCGCTATCAGCGGGTGGGCCTGACCCCCGATAACAAGATCATCGGCCATTTCACCGCCACCGGCGTGCGCAGCCATTTCTCGGAACGGTTCCGCATGTGGGGCTATGATTTGCCGCCGTCGATCTATGAACCGACCACGATGTAAGGATCAAAACCATGCAACTCAGCGCCGAACCGATCATCTACGGCCTGATCTTCGTCGGGGTCCTGGTCCTGGTCGAGGGTCTCTATCTTGTCGCTTTCGGGAAATCCATCAGCCTCAACAGCCGGGTGAACCGCCGGCTGGAAATGCTGGACAAGGGCGCCGGTCGCGAACAGGTGCTGGAGCAGCTCCGCAAGGAGATGCAGCAGCACATGAAGTCGAAGTCGATCCCGCTTTATTCGCTCTTGGCGGAAAAGGCGCAGAAAGCGGCCATCGCCTTTACCCCCCGGCAACTGATCATGATCATGGCGCTGCTGGCGGGTATCGCCTTTGTCGGTCTCAGCGTCGGCACCCAGACCGAGGTCAAGCTGCGCGCTGCCATCTCGGTCGCCATCGGTATCGCTGCGGTCTATCTGTGGGTCAATCAGAAGGCCAAGAAACGGCTGAGCCTGATCGAAGAGCAATTGCCGGATTCGGTCGAGCTGATGGTGCGCTCGCTCCGGGTCGGGCATCCGCTGGTCTCGGCAATCCAGATCGTCGCCAAGGAATCCGAAGATCCGATCGCCACCGAGTTCGGCATCATCGCCGATGAGGCCGCCTATGGCCGCGAAGTGGGCGAGGCGCTCAAGGAGATGGCCGAGCGGCTCGACATGCAGGATTTGCGCTTCCTCTCGGTTGCGGTCACCATCCAGCAGCAATCGGGCGGCAACCTGGCCGAGGTTCTTGCCGGCCTGGCCAAGGTGATCCGTGCCCGCTTTCGCCTGTTCCGGCGCGTCAAGGCGATCACCGCCGAAGCGCAGTGGTCGGGCAAGTTCCTGTCCGCCTTCCCGCTGGTCGCGCTGATGGTCATCCTTTTCAACGATCCGGGCTATTACGACGGGGTGATGGACCACCCGCTGTTCATTCCCGCCTGTTTCGTCGTCGGGGTCCTGTTGACCGCCAACCTGTTCGTCATGCGCATGCTGACCAATATCAAGGTCTGAGGAGAGCATCATGGAAATTCTGAGCCAGATCAATACTTTCCTGACCGAGCACCTGGGCGAGTTCGGTCCTCTGATCGTGGTTGGCGTGCTGGGCCTGTTCATGGTCCTGCTGGCGGTTCCGTTGCTGATGAGCCAGCCCGAGGACCCGCTGAAAAAGCTCAAGCGCGACATGAATCCCAAGACGGTCGCCAAACCCAAGAAAGAGCAATTGCGCCAGAGCGGGCGCAACGAGCAGCTGCAACGTTTTGCCACTTTCCTGGAACCGCAAGACGCCGATGAGCTGTCCGCGATGCAGCTCAAACTGCGCCAGGCCGGCTATCAGTCCAAGGACGCCGTGCGCTTCTTCCACTTTGCGCAGATGGCGCTGGGTCTGGTGGGCCTGTTGCTTGGCGTGCTCTATGTCTTCGTCATCGAAGCGGACAAGGATCTGGATGGCCAGGCCATGCTGATCCGCGTTCTGGGTCCGGGCGGTGTTGCCTATTTCCTGCCGCGCTACTGGATCACCCGACGGGTCGATACGCGCAAGGAAAACATCACCCGTGCCTTTCCCGACGCGCTTGACATGCTGTTGGTCTGCGTCGAGGCGGGCCAGTCGCTGGACCAGTCCATCGTGCGCGTCTCCAAGGAGTTGCGCGCCTCCTATCCCGATCTGGCCGACGAATTCGAGGTGGTCGCCCACGAGATGAAGGCGGGCAAGGAAAAGGACAAGGTGCTGCGTGACATGGGCACCCGCTGTGGCGTGGTCGATGTGTCCTCTTTCGTGACCGTGATGATCCAGTCGTCGCAATTCGGGACCTCGATCGCCGAGGCGCTGAGGGTCTATGCCGGCGAGATGCGGGACAAGCGCGTGATGCGCGCAGAAGAGGCCGCAAACAAGTTGCCAACCAAAATGACCCTTGCCACAATGATGCTGACGGTTCCGCCGCTGCTGATCATCCTTGTGGGTCCCTCGGCCAAAGGCATCATGGAACTTGGCAACATGAGCAAATGACGACATGACATCAACGGCTGCGCCGCCCCGGCCGCCAAGGCTTGTTCTTGCATGGGCCATCGTCACCGCGGTGACGATGGCCTCTTGCACAAGAAACGACGACATCGCCCTGCCTGACAACCCCTTCCCACCCGGCGTGGATCACCGCAAGCAGGCGGTCAGCGGTGTCGAAGTGGGTCAACGCCTGATGGCTGCCGGCGAATACGAACTGGCGCTCGACGCCTTTACCCGTGCCGCGCTGGACGAGGGCATGACCACCGAGATCCTGACCGGCATCGGCACCGCCAATCTGGGCCTGGGGCGGCTGGGGCAGTCGGAAACCATGCTGCGCCGCGCCGTCGAAGAGGCCCCCGACTGGCCCGAAGCCTGGAACAATCTGGGCGTTCTGCTGATGGAAAAAGGCGAGATCGCCGAAGCGACGGCCGTCTTTCGCAAGGCCTATGCGCTGGACAATGGCGAAAGTGACTCAATCCGGAACAATCTGCGGATTGCACTCGCAAAATCGGAAAATCCTGCTATTAATACTGAACAAAAAGAAGAATTCAAATTGGTGCAGCGGGGACAAGGAGACTTCCTGATCCGCAAGACGCCATAGAGGGCAAGAGCAGCAAGAAGGACGCAAAAATGCGCCACTTTATCCTGGTTCCGGTCATGCTGGCAGGTGGCCTGACCCTATCGGCCTGTTCCGACAACGCGGATGAAACCGTCGAGCGCGCGTTTCAGGACGTGAATGTCGTCGACGAAACCAATCTGAACGACGTGATGCTGACCGTGGCCGACCCCAACGAGGCGGTTGACTACTTCCAGCGTGCCGCAAAGGACAATCCTGACCGGGTCGACCTGCAACGTGGCCTTGCCAAATCGCTGACCCGTGCCAACCGCAACACCGAAGCGGTCGCCGCCTGGAACCGCGTGGTCAAGATGGAGGGTGCGGCGCCCGATGACTCTGTTGATCTGGCCGATGCGCTGATCCGAAACAATGAATGGGACCGGGCCGAACAGGTCCTGGACACCGTGCCGCCCACCCACGAGACCTTCAAACGCTATCGGCTCGAGGCGATGGTGGCGGATTCCAATCAGGAATGGAAAAACGCCGATACCTTCTATGAGATTGCCGTTGGCCTGACGACTCGTCCCGCGGGCGTGATGAACAACTGGGGCTATTCCAAGCTGACCCGAGGCGATTTTGCCGAGGCCGAACGCCTGTTCGGTGACGCCATCCGTCAGGACGGCAACCTGTTCACCGCCAAGAACAACCTGGTTCTGGCCCGCAGTGCCCAGCGCAACTATACGCTGCCCGTGGTACCGATGACCCAGATCGAGCGCGCCCAGCTGTTGCATACAATGGCTCTGTCAGCGGTCAAGCAAGGTGACATCACCACCGGCAAGGGCCTGTTGCGCGAGGCGATCGACACCCACCCGCAGCATTTCGAAGACGCGGTCCGCTCGCTTCGGGCGCTGGAAACCGGCTGAGCCGATGGCCCTCCCCGCCTATGCGGCAATGTGGTTCTTGCCCTTCGCGCTGCCGATCTGCCTCTATGTCGCTTATACCGATCTGGCCGAGTTGAAAATCCGGAACCACGCTGTCGTGGCCCTGGCTGCGATCTTTGTGGCGGTCGGCCTGATCGCCTATGCGCCGTTCACCAGCGACTGGGTGTCGGGTCGGATCGGCCCGATCCCCATGGCATTGCCCACCTATGTCTGGCAATTGCTGCACCTGCCGCTGATCCTGCTGCTGGGGATCGCATTCAATGCCGCCGGCGCCATGGGCGCGGGCGATGCCAAGTTCCTGGCCGCCGCCGCGCCCTTTGTCTGGACCGCCGATCTGATCCTGGCCATGGCGATCCTCGCCGCCAGCCTGCTGGGCGCCTTTGCCACCCACCGCATCGCCAAATACAGCGGGCTGAGGCGCTTTGCGCCCGACTGGAAAAGCTGGGACAGCGGCAAGAAGTTCCCCATGGGCCTGGCGCTGGGCCTGTGGCTGGCCACCTATCTGGCGCTTGGCGTGGCCTGGGGGGCTTGAGGGCGGCTGACCCTTCAAACTCCCTTCCGGCGCCCTTGTGCTGCCACATTGTTACATCACTTTCGGCGCCATGCGGGTTCCCCGCAGACATGTCACCAGAAGCACCGCAGGCACTCCGATGAATATGCAACCCACCGCCGTGATCGCCCCTCCCGCGCCCAAGGGCATCGCCGAGATGCAGCTGCCCATCGTCATGATGCGGGACATCCTGCTGAAAACAGTGTTCCGCAAGAATGTGGAAACCGCCCGCGAGATTGCCGAGGCCATCTGTCTGCCGCTTTCGGTCACGCAGGAACTGATCGACATGTCCCGCGGCCAGAAACTGCTCGAGGCGACCGGGACTCTCAACGCCAACAGCGGCAACGAGATGGGCTATCAGCTGACCGATGCGGGCAAGTCGCGCGCGCTCGACGCACTCAGCCAGTCTGAATATTTCGGCGCCATGCCGGTCCCGCTCGAGGTTTATCGCGAGCAGGTGAAACGCCAGTCGATCCGCAACATCCAGGTCACCCGCGACCAACTGGTGCGCGCGATGGGTCATCTGGTGCTGCCCGACAGCCTGCTGGGGCATCTCGGCCCCGCCGTCAGCGCCGGCCGCTCGATCCTGATGTATGGCCCGCCCGGCAACGGCAAATCCTCGATCTCGAACGGCATCCGCGACGCCTTGGGTGACAATGTCTATGTGCCGCGCGCCATCGAATATTCCGGCCAGGTCATCACAGTCTATGACCCGATCGTGCACACCGCCGTCGAACAGGAACCAGACGATCCGACCCAACTGCGCCGCCGCGCCCGGTTCGACAGCCGTTATGTAATGTGCGAGCGCCCCACCGTGATCACCGGGGGTGAACTGTCGCTATCGATGCTCGATCTGGTCTACAACCCCACCGCGCGCACCTATCAGGCGCCCTTGCAGCTGAAATCCACCGGCGGCATCTTCATCATCGACGACCTTGGCCGCCAGGCCGAACCACCGCAGGCGATCATCAACCGCTGGATCGTGCCGCTGGAAGAGGGCAAGGACATTCTGGGCCTGCAATCGGGCGAGAAATTCGAAGTCCCCTTTGACACCCTGGTGATTTTCTCGACCAACTTTCACCCCAACGAGATCTTTGACCAGGCGGCGCTGCGCCGGATCTTCTTCAAGATCAAGATCGACGGCCCGAACCAGGAAAACTTCCTGAAAATCTTCGCCATGGTCGCCCGCAAGAAGGGCGTGCCGCTGGATGAAAAGGCGCTGGTGCATCTGCTCAAGGTCAAATACCCGACCATCGACAACATCTATGCCAATTATCAGCCGGTCTTCCTGATCGACCAGATGATCGCCATCTGCGAGTTCGAAGGCATCCCCTATCAGATGAGCCCCGACCTGATCGACCGCGCCTGGGCCAACATGTTCGTCAAGGACGAGAAGATCGTGAAATGATCGGGGTCGCGGGCTGTGGCCGCATGGGTGCGCCGATGCTGGCCGCCCTGCGACGCGCGGGGTTCCCGGCGAAAGGTTTCGACATTCGACCATCCAGCGATTTTGCAGGTAAAGATCACGGAATTACCGATGATATCGCAGTATTTTCGCAAGACTTGAAGATTCTCATCACTGTCGTCCGGGATATTGCGCAAACTGAGCAGGTATTATTCACAGATCAGAAACTCATTCACGCAAAACTCCTCGATTGTGTCATCCTCTGCTCCACCCTGTCGCCCCGCTATGTGCGCGCGCTGCGGGCTAGGGTGCCGGACCATATCGCCCTGATCGATGCCCCCATGTCCGGTGCCCAGGTCGCGGCCGAGGAGGCGCGGCTCTCTTTCATGCTGGGCGGCGCACCCGCCGATCTGGATGCGGCACAACCGCTCTTCGACGCGATGGGCAGCCATTTCCACCGTATGGGCCCCTATGGCTCGGGCATGCAGGCCAAGGTGCTCAACAACCTGCTCGCAGCCGCCAATACGGCGATGACACGGCTGGTGCTGGACTGGGGCGATGCCGCCGGCCTCGACGAGGCCGCGCTGCTGGCCCTCATCCATACCAGCTCGGGCCAGAACTGGTTTGCCAGCAATTTCGACCAGATCGAATTCTCCCGTGACGGGTTGAGCGAGGACAACACGATCGGCATCCTGGTCAAGGACGTGGAAAGCGCGCTCGACGCCGCGCCGCAGGGCGCCGACACCACCCTGCCCCGCAGCGTCCAGACCGCGATCAGGTCCCTGCGCCCGCGCCCTTCTTCTGTTTGAAAATACCTCGGGGGAGTCGCGCCTGCGCGACGGGGGCAGCGCCCCCTTCCCTTGCCCAAGGCTGGTGATAAGGTCACCCCATGCCGCAGCTCCCCGCGCTCCTCACCGACTGGTTCACCGCCAAGGGCTGGTCCGTCCATCCCCATCAACAAGCGATGTTTGATCGCGCCGACCGCCCCGCAACCCTGTTGATTGCCCCCACCGGTGGCGGCAAGACCATGGCCGGGTTTCTCCCCACATTGGCCGAGCTGGCAACGGGACAGCATCAGGGCCTGCACACGCTCTATGTCTCCCCGCTCAAGGCGCTGGCCGCCGATATCAAGCGCAACCTGCGCACCCCCGTTGACGAGATCGGCCTGGCCATCCGGATAGAGGATCGCACCGGTGATACCTCCGCCACACAAAAGAAACGACAGCGCGCCGACCCGCCCCATATCCTGTTGACCACGCCGGAAAGCCTCGCGCTCCTGACCTCGTACGAGGACGCGCCACGCATGTTCGCCGGGCTGCGCCGCGTGGTGGTCGACGAGATCCACGCCCTGGCCGAAAGCAAGCGCGGCGACCAGCTGATGCTGGCGCTGGCGCGGCTGCAAACGCTCTGCCCCGACCTGCGCCGGGTGGGGCTGTCGGCCACGGTCGAGGACCCGGAGGCCATTGCCCGCTTCCTTGCCCGTCACCCCGACCCTTGCGAGATCCTGCTGGCCGACCCCGGCCCCGACCCCGATATCGCCATGCTGGAAACCGAGGAAATGCCGCCTTGGTCCGGCGGTGGCGCGGCCTATGCTATCCCCGCCGTGCTCGATCAGCTCCGGCGGCACAGGACGACGCTCATCTTTCACAACACCCGCGCCCAGGCCGAGATCTTCTTTCACAACCTCTGGCTGGCGAACGACGACGGGCTGCCCATCGGCATCCACCACGGTAGCCTCGACCGGACCCAGCGCGAACGGGTCGAGGCGGCGATGGTGCGGGGCGAGCTGCGCGCCATCGTCTGCACCGGCAGTCTCGATCTGGGCATCGACTGGGGCGATGTGGATCTGGTGATCCAGATCGGCGCCCCCAAGAACGTCAAGCGGCTGGTGCAGCGGATCGGGCGGGCCAATCACCGCTATAACGCCCCGTCCAAGGCCCTGCTGGTGCCCGCCAACCGGTTCGAGGTGGTCGAATGTATCGCCGCGCTCGAAGCGGTTCGCGCACACGCGCTGGACGGCGACCCGCGCGGCCCCGGCCCGCGCGACGTGCTCTGCCAGCATATCCTGATCGCCGCCTGTTCCGGACCGTTTGACGCCAATGCGCTCTTTGCCGAGATGACCTCTGCCGGGCCTTATGCCGACCTTGCCCGATCCGAATTCGATGCCTGTCTCGAGTTCTGCGCCACTGGCGGTTACGCCCTGCGCGCCTATGACCGCTGGCAGCGGCTGCAACAGCGACCGGACGGGCTATGGCAGTTGCGCGACCCGCGCAGCGCGCAGCGGATCCGGCAGAATATCGGCACCATCCAGGACACCGACACGCTCAAGGTGCGGCTTAGGCGCAATCGCGGCGGCAAGCCGCTGGGTGAGATCGAGGAAGGGTTCGCCGCCTCGCTCACCCCCGGCGACACCTTTCTGATCGGCGGCCAGATCGTGCGCTACGAGGGCCTGCGCGAGATGGTGGTGGAGGTCAGCCGCCGCGCCGACAAGAAGCCCAAGATCGCCACCTTCATGGGTACCAAATTTGCCACCTCGACCCAGCTCAGCGCCCGTATCCTTGACCTTTTTGCACAGACCGACTGGCCGCAGTTGCCGTACCACACCGCCGATTGGCTGACCCTGCAACGCCGGGTCTCGCGCCTGCCCGAACGCGGGCGGCTGCTGATCGAAAGCTTTCCGCAGGACGGGCGCGAGCATCTCTGCGTCTACGGCTTTGCCGGGCGCAACGCGATGCAGACGCTGGGCCTGTTGTTGACCAAACGGATGGAGGAGACGGGCCTGAACCCGCTGGGCTTTGTCGCCACCGATTACGCGGTGCTGATCTGGGGGCTCGAGGCCACGACCGACCCGGCGCCGCTCTTCGAAATCGACAGCCTGCGCGCCGGGCTGGATCAGTGGCTGGCCGGCAACGCGGTGATGAAACGCACCTTTCGCGCCTCGGCCACCATCGCCGGGCTGATCGAGCGCAATCTAGGCGGCCAGCGCAAGACCGGGCGGCAGGCGACCTTCAGCTCGGATATCCTCTATGACACCTTGCTGAAATACGACCCCCATCACCTGATGATGCAGATCACCCGAGCCGAGGCCATGCGCGGACTGGTTGATTTCGGCCGCATCGAAGAAATGATCGCCCGAGTCGGCGACCGGATCGACCTGGTGCGGCTGGACCGGGTAACACCACTGGCCGCGCCGCTGTTTCTCGAGGTCGGCCGGGTGCCGGTGCAGGGCGCCGCCGAGGAGCGGCTCTTGGCCGAGGAAAGTGCCCGTCTGCTGGCCGACGCCGGGCTGACCGCCTGAAAAAGCTTGCGCATCCCTGCGCCACAGGCAAAGAACACATCATGAACGGATACGATTTCACCTTTGCCGGGGAACGGCTCACCGCGCTTGGCTCGGGCGCGCTCTGGTGGCGCGAGCGACAGCTTTTGTGTGTCTCGGACTTGCATCTGGGGAAATCCGAGCGCATCGCCCGGCGCGGCGGCACCCCGCTGCCGCCCTATGAGATGACCGACACGCTGGATCGGCTTTCCGCCGATCTGGAGCGCACCAAACCCGAGACGGTGATCTGCCTGGGCGACAGTTTCGACGATGCCGAGGCCGCCCGCGCCCTGCCCGAGCCCGCCCGCCTGCGCATCGCCACGCTTCAGGCCGGGCTGCGATGGGTCTGGATCGAAGGCAACCACGATCCCGGCCCGGTGGACATTGGCGGCACGCATCTGCGCGAACTGACACTTGGGCCGCTGCTGTTTCGCCATATTGCGCAAGATGGCGCTCAGGGAGAGATCTCGGGCCATTACCACCCAAAGGCGGCGCTGCGCCTGCGCGGGCGCAACCTGACGCGCCCGGCCTTTCTGGTCGACACCGCGCGGATCGTGCTGCCCGCCTATGGAACCTATACCGGCGGGTTGCGCAGCGATGCGCCGGTTCTGGCCCAACTGATGCGGCCCGAGGCGCTGGCGATTGTCACCGGCCCCACCCCGCATGCCGTGCCAATGCCACGCTGAACAGAGGATCAGATGATCCCCGCGTCCTCCAGCCCGGGGCGGTACTTGCGGCTGACCGGGATCAGATCGCCATTGGTCAGGCGCAAATGGGTCTTGCCCCCGCTGCGCTCGACGCTCTCGATCGCCGCTTCGGTCACCCAATGGGACCTGTGGGTACAATGCCCAGCGATCGGAGACATCTCGTCAATGGCGTCTCCGAACCGCGACCGGATCGTGTGAACCCCCTGATCGGTCACCACATCGACACTGTGATCACGGACGGTCAACCGCAGGATCTGCTCGGAAAATCCTTGTGGCAAGCGTTTGTAAATCCGGGGTTGCGGCGGTTTCTCTACCGCGTTGCCCGACAAGACGCCCCGACGCAGGATGATCAGGCCCGATGCAAAAATGGTCCCGTAGCGCGCCATGCTCCACAGGTCGGGCGATGCGGCGGCAGAAGGCAGCGCCAGAAGCCGGATCAACAGCCACAACGCCGGTGTAAAAAGCAGCGTGACCAGCGCGACAATCAGCAGGTCCTTGCCCAAAAGCGCCGCGTCGGGCAAATGCCGCTCGACCAGACGATGGCTCTGGTGCGCGATGCCGCCCGCGACCCCCATGACCAGCAGCCAGAACAGGAACCGCTGGACAAAGGACATGCTGTGCCCGCCGAACGGAGCCGAGATGCTGGCCAGGAGCGATAGAAACACAAAGGCCGGTCCGATCAGACCCCGTTTATCGGCACTCAGAAAGGATCTCAGTGTGGCTATCATGAAGAACTTGCTTGAACTGATCTGACGCGGAATACCGTCATACCGCAATTGGCCCCCTGCGACAAATACCGGGAAGGGTCCATTTTGACAAACTGCGACGCTTTGGCGTCAGGCGGCGCAAGAAAGCAACACCTTAATGTTGTTCAGTAAAGTGAACAGTGCAGCAGAAAACACATTTCGCGCCAAATCCATTTGACGCTCAGAAGCATCAGGGCCACCGGTGCTTGCGCCTCCGGTGGCCCATCGCGTGATCAGAGGATACTCACGGAGTAAGTCCCTTTGGTTCTGTGAGTTTGTTTGCGCGTGTGCAGGCTGTGAGGGTGTTGGCGAGGAGGCAGGCGATGGTCATGGGGCCGACGCCGCCGGGGACGGGGGTGATGGCGCCCGCCACCTCGGCGCAGCTGTCGTAATGGACATCGCCCACCAGCCTGGTCTTGCCGTCGCGCTCGATCCGGTTGATGCCCACGTCGATCACCGTGGCGCCCGGTTTGATCCAGTCGCCGGGCACCATTTCGGGCCGGCCCACCGCGGCCACCACGATATCGGCGCGGCGCACCACCTCGGCCAGGTCCTTTGTCCGGCTATGGGCGATGGTCACCGTGCAGCTGTCGCCCAGCAGCAACTGCGCCATCGGCTTGCCCACGATGTTCGACCGCCCGATCACCACCGCGTCCATCCCCGAAAGCGACCCGTGATGGT